>NZ_MODX01000020.1:0-55357 GCF_001866125.1 Acinetobacter sp. LCT-H3
ATTTTCATTGGCATCATTCACTGGTGGTAACGTAATTGGATCATTGATGTCATCCAAGCGATCTTGCAGATCGTCTTTGTCAGCACCATCCGGTAATACATTAACTGCATCCTGTGCTTTGTTCTTGGCTTCCGCGGCTGCATCAATTGCATCTTGAACTGCTTGTTGTTCTTCAGGGGTAATCAGGCCATCTTGTTGTGCTTGTTCTAGTATTTCTAATGCATTCTGATAGGTTGTTTCAGCTTGAGATACTAGCCTTTCAGCATTATCCACTGGATTTATTGGGGTAGAATCTTTTGAATTACTTGACCCACCCGATCCACCTACCGCAGCTGCAATTCCCCCAACAGCTAATGCTCCACCAATCCAAGGTAGTAAGTCAGTTGCCCCTCCTCCAAGGAGAGCCTCCTCAGTGATCGGATTGTATTTAACTAGTAATTGACCTGAACTGTCGGTAAATTCTGCCCAGTACAGCTCGCCATTATTCCCTTCAAAAACAAGTAAACTTTCATTCACCGCGGGGTCAAAATAATTTTCTACAACAATTTTTTCACCATTTTTAAGTGTGATAACTGCCGCATTTCCTTCTCTTAAAATATTGGCAACATCCTCTATTTTGACGCCAATTTTAACTACGGAATTTTGATTTAATATAACCGAATCGGCATTTAAACTTTGAATAATTTGTCCATTATTCTTAGCCAATATATCAATGCTAGCCATGAGAGAAACTCCTGAATATTCTTATGATGAGTCGTGCCGTGTATAATTCCCAACCAGCTCTTCATAGCAGGAGTAAATCCAAGTTAAAACCATAAAATAAGTAAGATTTTATTATTATTATGTAGTAATTTTAAATTGAAGTTTAATTTTATTAATTAATATGATTTAAGCTATTGATTTATATTTATATACAATTTATTGATGAATTATATTAGAAAATTTATATTAATTTTATTATTATGTATTTCAATTATTTATATTAAATTATAAGCTTTTATATCTAGTTAATTGTATATTTGTAAATTAATTACACTTAACAACAAATAAGTTACTTGATGTAACACATGAATTACAAATTTATAAACAGGTTATTAATCCACTATTTAATAGCTTAAATTTAATATAATAAGTTTATAATTTAATTTACTCTTTATATAAATATGTTAATTAAATAACTAGAAAATAATCTCGAATCATGAAATATAAATCGAGATTATTTTAAATATACAAAGCGTAGAATTTTAAAATATAAAAATTATTTACCTAGACAATCAAAAACTTCATTAAAGCGTTGAATCTGAAATTTGGGCTCAGCTTGAGCAAATTCTTCTGGTGAACCATAGCCATAGGTGACTGCAATAGTTTCTATCCCATTACGTCTAGCACCAAAAATGTCATGCTCACGATCTCCCACCATGATACAAGTAGCTGGATCTAACTGCTCTTGCTGCAAGATGTATTCGATCAGGTCACCTTTGTTGGTACGATCACCATTTAGCTCACTGCCATAAATGCCTTTAAAATATTGATCTAGCTCAAAGTGTTCAAGAATCTGTCGTGCATAAACGGTGGGTTTAGCAGTCGCAAGAAATAGTCGATATCCACGGCGTTTGAGTTCAGCTAAAGTTTCAGCCACCTCAGGAAAGACTTTATTTTCATACAGTCCGGTGACTGCAAAACGTTCCCGATAGGCTTCTAGTGCCTGCTCTGCCAGCACGTGATTGCTTGCAACGTTCAGAATTTTAGCGAGTGAGGCTTTAAGCGGTGGTCCAATAATCCAGTCAATATTGGTATCAGGATGAATAGGATGACCAATTTTTTCCAAGCCATAACGTGCTGAAGTGGTAATCCCTACTTTAGGATCAGTTAAGGTTCCATCCAGATCAATCAGGATATTCTGAATCACCACAGTCCTCCGGTTACTTCGATGCAAATGGGTATCGAGTGTTCATGAAATTTTGCCTATACTAACGCAAATCTAGAGTTTAAGGACATCGTTTTGCGCCCTACCGTACTATGCTTTTCAGGTTTGGATCCTTCAGGTGGAGCAGGTCTCCAGGCTGATATTGAAGCTATTGGCCAAAGCGGGGCTCATGCTGCAATAGCCTGTACCGCCCTTACTATTCAGAACTCTCAACAGGTATTTGGCTTTGAAGCGACATCAAAAAGCCTATTGCTTGCACAAGCTCATGCGGTAGTCGGTGACTTGCCCATCCGTGGTGTCAAATCCGGCATGCTTGGTACTACCGACAATATTGCAGCCCTAGCCGAGTTTCTTGCTGAGCATCCTGAATATTTTTATGTGCTTGATCCGGTACTTGTCGCGAACAGTGGTGGCTCATTGGGAGATCAGGCAACCTTGGTCAAGGCTTTTACCCAATTGATCCCTCATGCAACTATTATTACACCGAACACAGTGGAATTGCGTGCACTGACAGGTGAGCAGGATCTGGAACTTGCGACACAAAAACTGTTTGCCATGGGTGCCAAAGCTATACTGGTCAAAGGAGGTCATGAGGATACTCCCGATTATATCCAGAACAGTTTATATATTCAGGGTGAACTGGTGAACCAGACCCGTTGTGCTCGTCTGAAGGGTGAATATCATGGTTCAGGCTGTTCACTGGCCAGTTTCATTGCCGGTCGTTTAGCATTAGGCGATCAGCTCAAGACTGCCGTACAGCATGCTGAAACCTGGTTATTCGGTGTATTAAAAAATGCTGAAACCCCTATCCCTAATGGACAGAAAATTCCAAAACGCTTTGGTTAATACTCATTCTGCAAATAAAAAGAGCCTAAATCATTCAGGCTCTTTTTTTATTGGAATTCAACTGAACATTGCCCTATAGTAGAGAACTTAAATAGCGAATGAATTCATATAAATAATGTCATTATAGATTTAAATAGTTAGCTCTAATACTTTCATGCTATGTGTTTCAATCTCTACCGGTACCGAAATATGCTGATGCACCATTTTCCATTGCCCTTGTTCCTTTTTCAAACATAAGCTAGTACGACACCATTTCACGGATGGAAGCCACTTTACTTTTTCAGCACTTGCTGGTGTAAGTTTGACATAACCATGAATGAAAGCTAAATGAGGCTCTACGTGGATTGTCACGTCATGTCGCTGTATGGTCACTCCATGCAGCATATAAGGCTTGTAAAGATTCCATTTCTGTTCATAAGCTTCCAGACCATGAACTTCTGTACTTAAATCAAAAAACCTGACATCTGATACACACAACTTAAGCACATTCTGAATATCCAAGCCTGTTATTGCACTATCCCATTCATGTAATAAATCAACTATTTCTCTACCTAAAGATGCGTCCCCGAATATTTTCATCTCTATTCTCTTATATTTTTTAAATGGTCAAATAATCACTGCAATCTGCCCCGACAGAAGGACATAGATTTTTTTTAGAATTACAGCAAAAAAACCTTAACTAGTTAAGATCATCAAATATATTAAAAGCCCCATAAAATTCATTTTTTAAAGATCATTTTATTGTTAGCTAAACAACTTCCATAAAACTTGAGAAGGAACCTAGTTAATTTAAGCCTATTTAAGTTATTTTTCACTGTTTGCTAGATTTTATTTGTGTCACAACATAACAATCCCGAAAAATAATACTTATAATTTCAACAACATACAAGTATTGTTAAACTAAAGTTAAATAAAGGCTTTACTATAACAGTCCTTTGGCATTTCTATGATTTCTACACAGAGCTGTATTGTCAAACCCTGCTGGGCTGGTAGATGCTGTCGTAGCACTGCTAAGACACACTGGGAAATTGCCTGTTTCAATTCAGGACTACGCCCCGACAATAAGGATACTTTTGCATGTACATAGGCCTGAGTGGTATTCAAATCCAGTCCAATCACATAATTCTGCTGACAAATTGCCCGGCTTTTTAAATCATTCGGATCCTGAATATAATTTGCAGTATATAAGGCCTGGTGAATCTTAAGCAGCATCGGCTTGACCTCCAGATTCTGGATATTATCTGAATATTCAATATGAAGATGAGGCATGAGGTTTTATTTACTCAGTATTTTTTCTTGATTATGCCCCGTCTGAAATAAAATGTAAGCCAAGGCAGGTGATGACGGCCTATTTTTTAAACCGCCATTCTGGTTCAAACTTTAATAGATTAAAACAGATCAGGACTGGATTATGCTTTTTTCACATATTCAGACTTGAGCTTCATTGCGCCAATACCCTCAATTTTACAGTCAATATCATGACCATCTGCTGCATCTGGCAACAGGCGAATACTTTTTACTTTAGTTCCAACTTTCACCACAGATGAGGAACCTTTAATTTTCAGGTCTTTGATCACTGTTACACTATCACTATCAGCAAGAACATTACCATTGGCATCCTTAATGATTAGCTGCTCTTCTGTATCTTCACCCTCTTTCCATTCATGCGAACATTCAGGACAAATCAGTAAATCCCCATCTTCGTAGGTGTATTCAGACTGGCATTTTGGACAATGGGGTAGACTCATAAGAACCTCAAAAATAAAAATAAAAATAAGAAATGAATAAATTAAAAAATCATTATAGCATTTTATACCTTATATTTTATATGGATTTAATTTCTACAATTCCTCTATTCGTTTTAAATAATATCAGTTTGAATTATTCATTAATAAACTGTTGATTAACCAGAAGAAAAAGCCCAGACGGGCTGGGCTTATACTCTTCATTCTGTGTTATAAAAATTTTGTTTAGCTTTAACTGGTCAAAGGCGTATCATCATCGTCGATGTCGTCATATACATAAGCCATACAGCCCCAACCATCATAAACGCCACCAAATTCACTCGCGATTTTGGTAAACCATTGCTCCAGATCAACAATATCTTCGTAGCTCGGTTCCATATAAACGAAAATCGTGATCACCCACTCGAGTGTATCGCTTTCTTCATCCTGGAACAGGCTGATTTTCTGTTCTTCTTTTAATAGATGCAAAGCACAGCGATCAGCCTGAGATTCTTCATTAAATGCAATCGAAAATTCAATTTCATGTGCTTCAGTCAGATCATCGCCATCCTGAAACATCTGCCAGAGTACATTGCCATTTTCATCATCCGGGAACTGCTGATAATCACGTGACATAGGGCTGTCCTTATTATGCTGCCGTTTTATTATACAAATTAGATTAGCTGATTTTTATACAGGATACGATAGGAAAAATAACATTTTTTACAGTTTTTAAATGACTGATTTTATATATCAAATCGATTTTTTATTTTTAAACTATCTCTTTAACTTTTAACTGGTAGAGATACTTTTGACTGCTTATTTTGGAGATATTTTCATCCTCATTTTACGCCTAATTTTTTTGACTAAGCGGCTTAAGCCTGGTGAATAACTTTTCCTGGTGTTTTCTTTAATTCCAGAAGTAAGGCTGCAAACTTGAGCTCTTGCAAACGTAAATCCAGATACGATTGCTGAATGCGAGCCTGACTTAAATCCTGCCCTTTATGATTAATTAAATAAAAATCATCTTGCAGCGCCTGTAGCATCTGTCCCAGATTATCTGCAGTTAAACGAGACAGATACAGGTCGGCACGGCTGTTAAAGGCCAGACTGATCATATCCATGGTGGTATTACGGCGATCTTCATCGACATAGTTGCATTGCGCAACTTTTTTGTCTCGAATCGCCTGCTCAATTTGCTCACGAATATCCTGTAAATGTCTTGCAGTATCTTGCTCCTGATAACCCTCTATTAATTCAGTCAAAACATCTTTAGCTGCTAGCGAGAATCCATACTGATAACCATGAATTTTATGCTCTAAGGCAGTAACCACATCCTGCAAGCGATATTCTTCTTGTGCCTGTTTATAATAACGTTGCAGTTTTTCCCGTGCCTGCTGATCAACCTTTTGAATTGCCTTAGCCTGATAACCCTCTATAAATGCCTTCACCCGCTCGATATAGCCTTTAATATCATCCACCATGATTGAAGCATCAACCTTGGTCATTTCTACAAAATTTTCAGCCTGTAAGGTACGGTTAATGACATATTGTTCAATTTCGCAGATCTCCTGGTATTTCTTATATTTTTCTAAAGTCGTGCGTAAACTACTGATCTGCACGCGTAGCTGGGACAACTCGTACTCACTATCTTCTACCTGTTGTTCATAATCAGTCAGTTTATGACGTGCATGATCCAGATTGTCCTGTAAAACATCGAGGTTTCCACGCAGGGATTTTAATTTGTTTAGTGTGACTGCAAGTACGCCAGATAGTATCCCCACCAGAACGAATAAAATAATACTTAACATCGTCCGTGCCCTAATTAAAAAAATAAAATAAGAAAAATGCTTTAAATCAAACCAAAGAACTTATGAAAGATTCTTATTTTGCACTGATTTTCTTAAAAATCCTATCACTAGAATTAGGTATAAATATTTAATAATACTGATATTTTTGATCCTAGACAGTATCGTGGACAACCGATCCCTCTAAATTCTTGAAATATTTCTGTTCAAAGGCTTCTGGACTTAACCAGCCATTTGCAGAATGCCTTCTGATTCGATTGTAGTAAACTTCAATATACTCAAACAAGATAGCATTTGCCTCTTTTCTCGTAGAAAATACACTGCCATGTACTACATGCCCCTTCAGGGTATGGAAGAAGCTTTCGGTCACTGCATTGTCCCAACAGTTTCCTCGTCTAGACATGCTTTGAATACAGTTATTCGTCAATAATAGCGCCCTAAAATCACGACTACAGTACTGACTACCTTGATCCGAATGCACCATGACACTCGTTGGATAACCCTGACGAGCCATTGCATAATTAAACGCATCACACACCAATTGGCGGTCTATTCGATGGCTGGTTTGCCAACCCACAATACGACGGCTGAATAGATCTAGCATCACACATAAATACAGCCAGCCTTCTTTAGTGCGGATATAGGTAATATCCGTTGTCCAAACTTTATTAGGCTGAGTAACTGTAAATTGGCGATCCAACAAATTTGGTGCTGTAGACAAACGATGATTTGAATCAGTCGTATGCTTGTATTTACGTGTAATCCTACTACATAAACCAAGCTTTTTTAGCATCCTTCCAACGGTACGTTCGCTCATGCGATAACCTAAATCACGCATGTCATGTACCAATGACGGTGCACCCAAGCGCGCATGATGCTGCCAATATACAACTTTTAAATCATTGTATTTCTGCGCTGTATTGGTCTGGCGTTTTCGCCAGGCATAATAGCCTGAAGTGCTGACATCTAGGCATTTACAGACAGAAGACACAGTGACTTCATTCACATCCATATCTTGAATTACCGTGTACTTTTCTTGGCATGATCTGTCAGAAAGTACACATGCGCTTTTTTTAAGATGTGATTGGCTTCCTTGAGCTGTTTGACTTCTTTCTCTAATTCCAAGATCCGCTGTTGTTCAGGAGAAAGTTGACGTTTGCTTGAACCTACTGGATTGGCTTCACGAATCCATTTATCTAAGGTTGAATAACCCACACCTAATTTATGGGCGATTGCAGCTATAGGCTCGTGGGAGTTTGAAAGTGCATGATCAATTGCTTGCTGTTTAAATTCTGGACTAAAGCGTTTAGCCATTTCTTGGATCTCCAAAGATTGAAGTTACGTTATCTTTAGAGGGACATGCTGTCCATTATTTTGGCTAGGATCATTTTGTTGAATCTTATTGCTTTATCTCTTGAAATCTTGCCGGAATAAAAATATTAAAGCTTTAAGTATGAATTAACTTATAAGATAGACAGCAAGTTATTGAATTTAATTAAATAATTATTATATTCTTAATTTTTATCAAAATTAAAATATAATATTGTTTGATAACATAGATTTAAATTTACCAAATTTTGATCTTTTTAAAAATTTAATTTTCTTCATGAGACAGTATTAAGATAGGTAAACTTATAAATTTACATAGTTCAACAAAGCACATAACTATATTTAAACTAATGCTTTTTAGATCAAAAAATAAGTAAATTTGGAGAATTAAAGAAAAAATATGAAATATTTTCTCACACTTTATACAACGCAATAGATGAGTAAAGTGTTCTGCATTCATTCCAGAAATTCAAATATTATTTAATAAAACATGGAGTCGAAACTAGAAAATATTAAAAAGGCACACTACCGTGAATTTCTACCGGTTTATCACTTAAGGGCTGGGTAAATGCAAGATAACTGGCATGCAGGGCCATACGTTGCAGCGGACTGCGCAGTGGTTCGGGGTGATAAATTTTATCGCCAGTAATCGGATGACCAATATGCATCATATGTACACGCAGTTGATGTGAACGCCCGGTAATCGGCATTAATAAGACACGGCTAATATCTTGTGCCACATCATAATCCAACACTTGATACAGGGTTTTAGAGGGCTTGCCCAGTTCCGTATGTACCATCTGACGTGGCCGATTTTCCCAGTCAGTGATGAGTGGGGCATTAACTTCACCCTCACCGACCAGTTTGCCTTGTACCAAAGCGATATAATGCTTATTCACTGTACGTGCCTGAAACATTTTACTGACTGCCACTTCTGCATCACGATGCTTGGCAAACATCAGAATTCCGGAAGTAGCCATATCCAGGCGATGGGTAATTCGTGCTTCCGGAAATTGCTCGCACACACGTAAATAAGCGCTGTCATGATGCTCTGGCAGACGACCCGGCACCGACAACAACCCTGCCGGTTTTTCAATCACCACCAGATCCTCATCTTCATAGAGAATTTTAATCGGATCTTGAGGTGGGCAGTAAACAAAGTTATCGTTTAGTGGCATGGCGCAATTGCATGGGGAGAAAGATGCGCAAAATAACAATGTCAATTCAGTGTGTCAATCTGAACGTTTACAGGAAGTTGATTTAAGGAGGTTATACTCGGCTTGCGACTTGGCCAGCCGGGTTTAAGCTGCTCAGATCGTACTGCTGAATTGCTTCCGGTCAATTTAATCTGCCAGATAGTAATCGACTGTAGATACGACACGAACTTTTTTAAGATAGGGTGTATTACTGTCGCGATCTTCAATACTGAACAGACCCTGATTAGCAGTTTTGATTTTTCCTAGACGACTTTGTGAATCAGCTGCAAATTTTTCTGCCACGCTCCGAGCATTTTGTGTGGCCTGTTCAATCATCGCTGGTTTAATGTCATTCAAGCCAGTAAATAGATACTCAGTTCGTTGTCCAGAATCATCGCCACCAAAGGCAATGCCCTTTTTACCCAGTTCTGCTAAACGGGTTTGTGCTGCCCGTACTGCATCAATATTATGGGTATATACGGTAATGGTTTGATGTGCGGTATAACGCAGGGCAACATTGGCATCACCGCCATACTGCTGTGCATATTTATCTGTGGTGACGGGTGCTCCCGTGGTAATTTCTTCGGCTTTAAAGCCTTCACCTTTCAGGAAAGTCTGGATTTGCTGGGTTTGTAGTTCCATCACGTCATAAAGCTGAGCCAGATCCTGACTGGCCGAACTAAAACGAATCGGCCAGACCGCGACATTTGCCTTAACTTCACGTTCAGACAGGCCTTTGACCGAGACAATCCGTTCATACTGTTTGATCTTGACGGCACTATTCCCCAGAATCCATCCCGCTATAATCATTCCTAAGCCGATGAGTGCACCTAAAATCAGGGCGGGTTTAAACTGATTCATTTGCCTGAGCTCCTTTTAGCGATGTTGTTGTTTTTAGTTGGATAATTTTAATAAGTTAAACTGGGTCTTTGAGATTACTATTCGACCACAGGTTAAAATCACGTTAATGAAAGATTCAAATCTATTATTTCTCTGTATGTTCACATCAGATATAAAGCCAATAAAGGCACTAGATTAAATAGAAAAATACCAATCTTATAGAGTGCCATACCTGCATAATGAATGGCATCGAAGGTTGAGTCTGATAGCTGGAACCATTTTCCATGCAACTGTTTGACCCAATCATGGGCAAAGACAATGATCAGGAACCAGAATATTAATATGCTGTAATTAACGAACAATGCATACAGTAAAAATTGCCGCCAGAAATCAAGCTCCATCGTGATTCCCCTAAAGGATACGGTTCAATTTCCAGACTAGCATAAATTGACTGAATAAAAAGAAATGGCGGATATAACACTGTTAAGGAGATTTGAATAGAAGAGTTATTTTTATATTTTCTAATGGGTTTTACTGGAGAATTTTTTAGGGTGTTGGGAAAACTCGCGATGGTTTACTTCAACTATCAATCTTTGTAAGAATTGATCTTATAGCCTACAAACTTCTGGTTCATAGCGTCCTAAGCCGGATCAAGACCTTTTGGGTAAGTACTGCTCTCGCGTTTTGCGCCGCTCACAGCATGCTACTCTTTCCGATCCCGTCACACCCTTGAGAAATATATTAGCCTTGAGCGTACGGAATTAATTTCCTATGTTTTTATCATTTTTCTAATTTTTGAAAAATTATTCCGATTTAAAAGACAATTCAGAGAAATAAATCTCATTGGCTCATTTTTATGACGTTTTATTTTAAAAAAATGAGCTTTATTGGAATTTTATTTACCCCTTTTCTCCTTTTTTTCACTTTAAAAAGTTCCCTGCAACCATTGTGCAGTAAACCACCAGCCACTCATGGCACACATCCCGGACATGATAATTGCCAGTACTTTATTCATTTTGCTTAATTCAGATGTCAGTACTTTCAGATTGATCAGATAAGCCAGCGCAAAATAGATCAGCCCAATTGCACCACAAAAAGGCACAAATATGAGCGACCAGGCCGCACAGACATGTGCAGAAAGCGGTAGTTTCGGGGATTCAGAAACGTGGTTGGTCATATCCATACTCATTTGCACTCTTTATCGTGCATAAAAGTGCACTAAATTAAGTCAAAGCTCTGCGATTAGATGAAGCTTTGCATCCTCGTATTAAATAAATTGCAAAATGTGCGCCAATTTCAGGCAGTTAGATATTTAAAATGTAAGTTGATCAAAGTCTTTAATTTTAGATAAGTAAATAGGTGACTTTTTATGCACTGAATGCGTTTCTTTATATTTTGGGTTGCGCTCCGGATCCGTGATTAGGTTTTTACTATAGATTTTTTTGCCAGTCAGCAGATTAAAGCTGGTTTTCGACTCAAGTAAAGGACCATGATGAGAAAACTGGTCATAACCAATCAGTCGCATATCCTGATTCTGAAGACGGAATTTATAGCTCCAATAGCCATAACGTCCATGCTGATACGTAAGCTGCAGTAGTCCTTTGTTAATTTCAGGCACCAGTTCAGGTGGATAGTACACCCCACCATCTTCCTGATCCGAGCTGAAACAGTTCAGGTTTTGCAGAAACTGTTTATAAGTGTTCTTGTCCTTTTGCCCCAAAAGAACAATGATACCTCGGCGGTTCCGGTCTAAGGTTCCACGATATTCATCTTTAACTAAAGCTTTAGGATCTGTAGCTTTGACAATCAGTACAGCATCTGGCACACCATCTTTATTCAAGTCACCTTTTACTACTTCAAAGAAAGAATAGTTTTTAGGGACATAGGCTTGAAAAGTTTTTTGATCTTGTTGTGACTGGCGCTGTTGGGGCTTTAAAGCTTGTTGCGCTACGGCTGCATTCGAGATCAATATGGTTGCACTGAAAAAAACTGCAAGTTTTGCTATTTTCATTTTCCTGATCTCATATGTATAGGCACATGTTGCTTATTATTTTTAACATAGAAAGATGAAAGCTGAAACAAAATGACCCTACACAATGGCAGGGTCAAAAATCTCAACATCATATTCATTTTTAATTACTGATTGATTCATGAGTTATGCCTTGCAGCATTTTTCACAACCGGTCACTTTCTCTCTAGGCCAGTTCATGCGCGCACGCTTATACGCCAGTTCATAATTGGCAAAATAACCAATCAGAATCTGAGCATTAGGATCAGGCAAGTCTTCACACCCCATCGTTGAATTATGGATCAGATGTGCACCATTGTCTGTCGTATGCTCATCAATCACAAACTTGATCATATCCATGCAAACTCCCCATATTCTTTTTTATAAAGGTAGGGATTAAAACCATAATAAAAGTATGTATTTATTAATCCCATACTAAAAATTATGCCTTTAATGAATAAAAATCAATCACTTTTTAGAGTTTTTTTAGTCCTTTCACATGAACTTACTATTTAGTTTTAGATTTATAAAACAGTGACTTAGAGGATTTATGCTATACCAGTATCAGCTTTTTTTTTCTTGATCTGTTTAAACCAGCGTACAAACCAGATGGCAGCAATAATTAATACTATCACCAGCATTACAGGTGCCAAGAAGGATAAAATTGAAATCAAGATCGCACTGACCCACTCCCCCGTAGAAATGACCGGATTTCCTACTCCACCGGTGGTGGTAGTTGATAAACCTCGCAAAGCCACCGTACCAAATTGTACTGCTCCGGCGGTGCCTCCACCTACAATTAATGCGGTTGCCCAAGCTATAAACTGCGACATTTCCCCACTACTTACTGCCATCGTAGATACGGTTCCAGCAATGACAGCTGCGGGGGTAGCAATAATATCAAGGATATTATCCACCCAGGGAATATAGTAAGCGATGATTTCACATAAGGTCGCGATGCCCAGTGTCAAACAAACCGAGGGTAATGCCAGCCAGCCGAAGCCCTGGATCGGTTCAAACCAGTTCAGATTACAAGCGATACTCATGACCAGCAAAGGTGCAAATATACGGAAGCCACACGCTGCACTGAGTCCAATACCAATACATAAACCGAGGATCGTTTCCATACTGCACTCCAAACCTGTTTGTGGCGATGGGTGATTTTCTTTCTCTCTAAAATAGCAAAAAGCCCTATGGGGTAATAGGGCTTTTATTTAAAACAGGTTTTTCTGTTTTATTTTTTTGCTGTAGCTTAGGCAACCTTATCGTTATATTGGGTGCCTTGGCATTTGGTACACGGTGGTAAGCGGTCTGTACCAATTTCTAAGTAAACGCGATGTCCGCATTGAACACAAAAATAGAAACCTGTTCCCGGTTTAGAGCCAGCAATAACCATCTTTGTTCTCCGTTGTTTTAGAAAATGGTCTAAGCAGTATAACTCTGTTGTAATGAATGTCTATTGTCCATTTTTGTAAATGATGATGGCAGATGGGCGAAGTCAATCTTATCTAGAAAAGCAAACCATTACCTGAAGTATTACGAGTATTGATATAAGCATTACTAATTTGAAAATCACTATAAAACTTTAAAAACTCTTTAGGATCTCTAATCTTATCTAACAAATTTCTTTTGAAGAGGGAAACAAACATAGCTATTGAATAGGCCTGACAATTAATTGATTTTTCAGGATTAAACTCAATATCTGTAAATGCTTCATATTCTAATAATTCAGAATGATATTGGGAATTAAACTTTAAAGCATTAATATAAAGCCAATCATAAAAAGCTGTTAAAGGCTCCAATCCCCAATCAATTCCATAAAATGAAAATTTTTTTAACTGTCCTGACATTTTTAATCTTTCATCTTTTTTTGCTTCTCTTGAAGTAACATTCAAAAGATCTAAAAAAGGCCCTCCATATTCAAAAACTTTGCTGCTTTGAAAAGCACATTCAACACTAAAGTTTTTCTGTGACTTTTTATCAAACATCATCAAATTGAAAGCACTTAAAGCTATACCTAAATCTGATTCAGATTTGCTAGAAACTTCCAGAATGTTCTGAATATTCAAACTTTCTCGAATACTCTGGTGCAAAGAATTAATCGACTTCTGCTTTTGTACTACAGCAAACCCAGAATAATATTGAAAATCTATCATTCTAGTATCTACAAGTGTAGAACCAATTGAATTAGCAATAAAAACTGGTCGTTTTGCCATATTTCACCTTCTAAAACCCCCATAGAAATGCTTTTCTAGTATGAAAAACTTGAGAGCCTTCTGCACAATATGCGAATTTAATATGTGGAAACTTTTTTGAAAAAAAACTAATTAGATTTTTATCGCTTAAAATACAACCCTTTAAATAATCAATCGTTACAGTCGAAGGAATCATCACTTCTGCCTGAACATCTGTAGGGTCACAAGGTCTAAGAATATTTTCTCTAGTCTCTGCAGCGTAAGTAAACATTCGTTCTAATGCATTTCCCCCTCTAAAAGAACTTGGGGGTAATCTACTAACATTAGCTGATGCTGCATTTACAGGATAAAATAAGCAGTCATATGCCGTTAATATCTCGGGTTTAAAAACTAAAAGAGCCCATTTACTATCCGGTGTAGCACATCTTAATCGATAAAACATTAGATGATTTGGAAAGCTAATACTAAAGCTACTATGATCTAATTTTCCGTCTGCCCTTACAGTATCATTGAAAATTGAAGTACTACCCACCAAATTACTTCTTGGCACTACCCCATTTAATAAAATGCTACTAAGGTTTTCAACTCTAGAAAAATGAAAAACAGATTTAATTTCTCTTTTATCAATAATTTTTTGAATGTCTTCCAAAATAGTAAAGCCCCCAATTTTTAACATTATTTGGAGGCTATACTATTAAATTTCAAGACTTTTAATTAACTTACATTCCCTTCCAAGAAATCCTGTGCAAAGCGCTGTAGTACTCCACCCGCTTCATAGACAGACACTTCTTCTTCGGTATCCAGACGACAGGTCACAGGTACTTCAATCGTCTGTTCCTTACCATCTTCCGTGGCACGCTCAATCACAAGTGTCAAAGTCGAACGTGGTGCAATATTACCAATCACGCTATACAGTTCAGTACCATCCAGCTTTAGAGTCTTGCGGTCTGTACCCGGCTTAAACTCAAGTGGAAGAACGCCCATACCCACCAGATTGGTACGGTGAATACGCTCAAAACCTTCAGCCACAATCGCTTCTACACCTGCCAGACGCACACCTTTGGCTGCCCAGTCACGACTTGAACCCTGACCATAGTCTTTACCAGCAATCACGATCAAAGGTTGTTTACGGTTCATGTAGGTTTCAATTGCTTCCCACATCCGCATCACTTCGCCTTCTGGTTCCACACGCGCTTTAGAACCCTGCTTAATGGTGCCATCAGAACGGACCACCATTTCGTTATACAACTTAGGATTCGCTAGGGTTGCACGCTGTGCAGTCAGGTGATCGCCACGGTGCGTCGCATAAGAGTTAAAGTCTTCCTCGGGCACACCCATTTTTGCTAAGTATTCACCCGCTGCCGAATCCAACACAATCGCATTCGATGGAGATAAATGATCAGTGGTGATGTTATCGCCAAGGATGGCTAACGGACGCATATTTGCCAGAGTACGCGGTGCAGCCAATGCCCCTTCCCAGTATGGCGGACGGCGGATATAAGTACTTTGCGGACGCCAGTCATACAGCGGACTTGCTGCCTGCTCACGCTCACCCAGATCGAACATTGGAATATACACTTTCTTGAATTGCTCTGGCTTCACTGATTCTTTTACCAGCGCATCAATTTCTTCATCCAATGGCCAGATGTCTTTCAGGTAAATCGGGTTGCCGTCTTTATCGTTGCCTAGTGCATCTTTTTCGATATCAAAACGAATCGTACCGGCAATTGCATAAGCCACGACTAACGGTGGAGATGCCAAGAAAGCCTGTTTTGCATACGGATGGATACGGCCATCGAAGTTTCGGTTACCGGACAATACCGCTGTGGCATACAGGTCACGGTCGATAATTTCCTGCTGAATCTTTGGATCGAGTGCGCCCGACATGCCGTTACAGGTGGTGCAGGCATAAGCCACGATACCAAAGCCGAGTTTTTCCAGATCTTCAAGTACACCTGCTTCTTCCAAGTACAGCGCAGCTGCTTTAGAACCCGGTGCAAAAGATGATTTCACCCATGGCTTACGCACTAAACCAAGCTCATTGGCTTTACGTGCCAATAAACCTGCTGCAACAGTATTACGTGGGTTGGAAGTATTGGTACATGAAGTGATCGCCGCGATGATGATCGCACCATCTGGCATCAGGCCATCGGTACGGTTTTCTACTACCCCGGCAATGCCTTTTTCTTTCAGGTCAGCAGTTGAAACACGCGCATGCGGATTCGATGGACCAGCAATATTACGGGTCACAGTCGACAGGTCAAAACGCAATACACGTGGATATTCAGCTTGTGTCATTTCCGATGACCACAGACCAATTTCCTTGGCATAGCCTTCAACCAGTTTTACTTGTTCTGATTCACGACCAGTCAGGGTCAGATAATCAATGGTGTTTTGATCAATATAGAACATGGCGGCCGTTGCACCATATTCAGGGGTCATATTAGAAATTGTGGCGCGATCACCCACTGACATGCTGTCCGCACCTTCACCAAAGAATTCTAAGTACGCACCCACAACACGTTCCTTACGTAGGAATTCAGTTAAGGCCAAAACGATATCTGTTGCGGTAATGCCCGGTTGACGCTGTCCAACTAACTCTACACCGATAATATCTGGCAGACGCATCCAAGATGCACGGCCCAGCATCACGTTCTCAGCTTCCAGACCACCGACACCAATCGAGATTACGCCCAAGGCATCGGTATGTGGTGTATGCGAGTCTGTACCAACACAAGTGTCCGGGAATGCAACACCGTCACGGTTCTGAATCACCGGTGACATTTTTTCCAGATTGATCTGGTGCATGATGCCGTTACCGGCTGGAATCACATCAACATTTTCAAAAGCCGTTTTGGTCCATTCAATAAAATGGAAACGGTCTTCGTTACGGCGGTCTTCAATCGCACGGTTTTTCTCAAATGCATCCGGATCAAAGCCACCATATTCCACTGCCAGCGAGTGGTCGACAATCAGCTGGGTTGGCACCACCGGATTGACTTTGGAGGGATCACCGCCCTGATCGGCAATCGCATCACGCAGACCGGCAAGATCGACCAGTGCCGTTTGCCCCAAAATGTCATGACATACCACACGGGCTGGATACCACGGGAAATCATGCTCCTGTTTACGCTCAATTAGCTGACGCAGTGACTGTTCCAGAATGGCAGGATCACAACGGCGTACCAACTGCTCTGCCAGCACTTTGGAGGTATAGGGAAGTTTGGCATATGCGCCTGGCTGAATATCTTCAACGGCCTGACGCACGTCGTAATATTCCAGCTGGGTACCTTGCAGTGGTTTACGGTAGTTGTTGTTCATAGCTTACCTGCCTCTTGAATCGTTCTTCTGTACTGCATACTTGTTGTAGATGTTTCACATCGTTTTGCAGGCATAGTACACTGTGGAAAAGCCATTTCCCAAATCTCTTATATTTCATAAACTTATATATAAAAAACAGCGTTTTTGAAATAAATGGATACATATTCTTTAAAAGAATGGCTTTAAATCCTTATTTTTTAGAAAAAAACCGGGCAAATCCTTCTTATTCTTTAGTATAAGAATAGCCTTATAGCTCAAAAAATAGACTTATTTAAGATTAACGGTATGTTTTATTTTTTCATTTAAAGGCAAAAGACGGTTTTTAAATGATCTGAGTTTTTTGGGTAGAAAGAGCACTATTGAATAGATAATTTTTTTGACTCTTTTCCATCTTTGGCAAGATCCTTAGCCTGACAATAAACCATAGCATCAATAAAATTTTCCAAGTTTATTTCTAGCTCTTTTTAATTTTGAGGGAAATACAATATGCGCTTGATACCTGGAAACCTGTAAAGCAAGTGAGCTAGATTAAAATCCCTAACTTTTTTAAGATTTTTTTTACAGTCGATGATTTCTTGCAAATTACTTTAAATATCATAATTAATTCAAAAACTTAATACTTATTCTTAGTAGTTTATTATCTGAATAGTTTTGACCTTTTCCTGTCATCTATCTGTATATCCCAATTTGGTGATATTCACCCTTAAAACATTTCAGTACATCTAAGCGATAAGTACTTCATAACAACAACACACAACATAAAAAATTAATAAAGGTGAATAACATGTTACAGATCGCCATTATTGGGATCATTACTGTATTAGTGGCAGTTTTGGCTTCCAGCTGGATTGGAGGGAAAAAGCCCTCCGATCCATACAATCCGACTAAACCTACTCCTACCCACCCCACTAAACCGGATCATCCTTCTCCCCCTTTCCCTCCCGCCTCTGGTAAATCGGAGTCACTCATTAATAATCCACCCTTGCTGCAAAAAGGTGGTAAAGGTAAATACGAACTGGTTGCGGCATATAAGACCAATAAGATTTATAACCCGAGGCAATCGCAATGGGATCAATTACTGGTTCGGGGTTATTTGACTAAAGCCAGTTTATTGAACAGGCAGGAAGCACGTGAAACCGGAATTGTGGATGAACTGGTTGGTCCACAGATTCGGGTCAAACAGGGTGAAACCTTGTCGATTAATTTAAATAATCAGCTACCTGATGAAACACCTGAAAGCTGTGAAAATATTCTCGATCCGAATGAACCCCATTGTTTTAATACCACCAACCTGCATACACATGGTTTCTGGGTCAGCCCTCAGGGAAATAGTGACAATGTCTTTCTGAAAATTGCCCCACAGGCGAATCTTGATTATCAATATAAGATTGAACCCAATCATCCTGCGGGCACTTACTGGTACCATGCCCATTTACATGGCTCGACCGCAATTCAGGTATCTAGTGGGATGGCTGGTCCACTCATTGTGGAAGGAAGCCGGGTACCTAAAGTGAAAAATGGCAAGGTGACTTCTACAGGTGATCTCGATATTTTATGGAAAGATAAAGCCAAGCATAATGATGCAAATGAAAAAATTCTGATCTTCCAGCAAATTCAATATGACTGTACTGACACTGAAGGCCAATCTTTAAACAGCAATGATTGTAAAGGTGCAGGCATAGGCACGATGGAAAACTATGCTGGTCTGAATAGCTTCAACTCTTGGGGGCTAAATAACTACTACACTTCAATTAATGGCAAAGTATTAGGCGAAATTCAGGTCAATCAAAATGAATTTAACCGCTGGCGTATGATTCATGGAGGGGTACGGGACACTATTGGCTTAATCATTAAAGAATTACCTGGCTCCAGCCAATATACTGCCAAGCAAACGGTGGATGCCTGTCTTTCCTATCAGGGGAATATTCTCATTCCCGCCTCAAAAGTTGCTTTCGATCAACTGACCAGCCTGCCAGTTCACACGATTGCCCAAGACGGATTAACGATGAGCCAGGCTCAGCCCCGTACCCTTTCCGTGTTCCAGCCAGGTTATCGTCACGATGCCATGCTCAGCTTTCCCTCCACCAATAAATACTGCATCTTCGATTCAAGATTAAATATTGATGATGAAATTAATATCAGAACTTCCGGTGAAATCACCCCACAGTTATCTCCTAATAGCAGGCTAAATGCACAGCTGCTGGGCTGGGTAAATGTAAAATCCACCAAGTTGAAGGCGCAAACTGCTGCTCAGTTTTTAAAAGATCAGGCACAGAAAATCGGCTTAAGCAAGGAGATTCAGGCGCAATTAGCGCAACTTAATCTGTCTGCCTTTACTGATCATCCCTCATTGATGACCAGAGAAATAGATAACCTGATTCAAGACCGACCACAACAACGCTCTACTTTTGATGCCTCTTTTGGTCCAAATGGTAAATTCGGTTATCGTTATGCTGATCATCCAGGCATCTATAGTTTTGGAGAAACCTTCACTGGAGAAAGTGTGGTCAATGGCAAATATGTGCGCAAGCTAGAAATAGGTAAAGTCGATGAATGGGTACTGACCAGCGCAAATCTGGGACATCCTTTCCATATCCATGTCAATCCGTTCCAGATTGTTAAAATTTTAAACCCGGATAAAAAAGACGTAAGTGAAGCAATATCGGAACCTGCAACCACGCCCAATGAGCTGGATGATGTCCAGTACCGAGGTTTAAAAGGACAATTCAAGGATACCATCTTTGTTAAACCGGGATATGAAGTGATTGTTCGAAGTCATTACAAGAAATTCGAAGGTGACTTTGTACAGCATTGTCATATTCTCGATCATGAAGATCAGGGCATGATGGAATATGTACGAATCTGTGGCGGGAAATTTGACTGTAATGCTGATTTACCTGGTTCACATGACCATCATCATTAACTCTCGCTTTTAATTAAAAGCCTGCATCTGATATTGCGGGCTTTTTTATTTGCCTAGAGATAATGCTTGCTGCACAATAGCTTGATTGATTTTTAGTATTCAAACTGAGGCTGATCATGGCAACATCTCCTGCTTTTACCTTATTTACGCTGAATGGAGTAGATGCGCAAAAATTCCTGCAAGGTCAAGTGACTTTAAATACTGAAGCCTTGGCTGAAAACCAAACGCGCTATACCGCAATCTGTAGTTTAAAAGGACGCATTCTATTTGGTTTATGGCTGAAAAAAATTAACGCTGAAAGCTTTGAAATCGTTGTGACTGCTGATCAGGCTGAAGACTTTGCCAAGCACATCCGCAAGTTTGGAGCTTTCTCCAAAATGAAGTTAGAAGAAGTAGGTTTAGCTTATCCAGTCGTCACAGGCATCCATAGCGAATTTGGTCCTGAAGCAACGGATATTCAAGCTTGGGAGATGAATGCAATTGAATCAGGTCAGGCATGGATTCAGGCAGCAACCGCAGAACAATTCCAGCCACAAGAACTGCGCCTGTATCAGCGTGAAGGCATCCACTATGACAAGGGGTGTTACCTCGGTCAGGAAGTCATTGCCCGTTTATGGTTCAAAGCCAAACCGAAACACTGGTTGCATCTGGTACAAGGTACAGCTGAAGCACCAGCTATCGCAAGTAAACTGAATAATGATGTAGAAGTCGTAAACAGTGTCAATATTGACGGCGGCTTTAAAGCACTCGTGGTTGCCAAACCGGAAGCGCTTATTGAATTAGGTTTGACTGTACTCGACCTGCCTGAAGCACTCAGTGGTGATGTCGCTCGTCCACAATAAGAAAATCACTTTAAAAAAAATCCTCCTATATGGAGGATTTTTTTTAAAGATTAAAATCATGGAACAATTTGTTCATGTCTTTAATCACATAATCTTTAAAATGAAAAGCGCGTGCATGTTTCGCATCGAAGCGTGCAGTTTTACCTTCATGCTCAAAAATATATACACGGTCTTCATTGCTGACTAAAAAGTTTTGACCCAATCGCATGAGTAATGCATCGAACTTATCCTCATCAGCGATACTGTCATCCTTACTGATTTGATCATATGCACGTTTAATGCCTTTAATAAACATTGTTTCACCCTACTTCATGGCTCAAACGCGGATTTAATCAGAGATTCATAGAATTTCAAAGTTTTGTGGTAAAGATAGTTTTCATCTTCTCTTCATTATATTTGTATTTCGTGACAATTAGGATATTTACAAAGTATAAAATCATTTTATGATGTAGCTGTAATAATTTAAAAAACACCACGGAATCAGGTGTTGCATACAACAAGGTCCAGGAACCATGAAAAAAATAATATTTGCTGCGATGCTCGCAGTTTCATCTCAATATGCACTTGCCAATGCAAATACCAAAGCTGAAGCAGTTGATCCTCAATTTGCCAAGGTTGAAGCCCTAGTCAAAGCCAATGACTTTAAAGGTGCCCACACTTTACTGAATGAGTTAGCACAGAAAGGAAATGCTCAAGCACTGTATAACTTAGGCTATTTAACCCAGACTGGTCAGGGCACCGCAAAGAATGAGAAAAAAGCGGTACAACTGTATGAACAGTCAGCAAGCAAAGGCTACCCGGTTGCCAACTATGTCCTCGGTAAAAATTATGCAGGCGGTACAATGGGGCTGAAACAGGATCTGAACAAAGCCAAACAATATCTGGAACGTGCATCCAGTGCCGGTTTTGATGATGCTACTGTGGATCTGGCAGTGTTACTTTTTGCTGAAGGAAAACCTGCTTCTGATCAGCAAGCACTGAAAAAACTTCAACCACTGATTAAAAAAGATAATTTCCAGGCAATTCATGCCAAAGCCCTGTATGACATCAGCCTGGGCTTTAAAAATAAAGATGAAAAACCGATTCAGCAAGGTTTAAGCTCGATTCAGGAGCTTGCCAAGAAAGGCTATATCCCTGCCCTGATGGCAGTCGCTAACATGTTTGCCAATGGTAATATCGTGCCGCAAAACCTGCCTGAAGCGAAGAAAATCTTTAGTGCCTTGGCTCAGGAAAATATTCCACAAGCCAAAGAGTCTCTGGCGGCAGTAGAGAAAATGATTGCTGAACAAAGCAAGAAACCAGCTCAACCAACGGCGCAAAAGAAAAGCTAACCTAAGCTATAAAAAGCCCCTGATTCGGGGCTTTTTTATTGGAATGTTTAACTGAGATAATAACCAGACTGAGTCAGGATGACTGCCACCACAATAAATCCCATTAAGGTACTGAGTACCAATGGCGGTAAAGCTTTGTCCTGTACCCCATAATGCTGGGCAAAAATCCCAAAAGCGATTGGCATTGGCAATGCCGCCAGCAATGTGCCGATAAAAAGCATCTCACGACTGACATCGAAAGCCGATAATAAACTGAAAATCAGCAATGGCATGACGATGACTTTTATGGCTGTCAGGAACCAGCTAAAGGCCGTCAGTGAGCTGAGATTCATGCCAATCAGGCTACCACCAATCACAAATAAGGCCAGTGGCGATGCGGTTTGCCCTAACATTTTTAAGGTAGAGCTAAGTAATTCTGGTAGTTGAATATCTAGAACTATGCACAAAATACCCAGCATAATCGAAAGAATCACCGGATTTTTCAAGATCCGTAGCAATGTTCCAGTCAATATACTTTTACCAGCTGTACCGGGGGCTTGCAGACCCCGTTCAGCCAGAATCAGCATCAAGGTCACGATCAGCAGATTTTCTACAATAAGAGTCAATGAAAGATAAATTGCTGAATGTGAACCAATCAATAAAGTCAGTATCGCCGTGCCGATAAACCCGGTATTGGACATGGCCCCCCCCATGGCCAGCACACCGGACTCAGTGAGAGAAGCCTTGAAGAAATAGCGGCAGCAGAAAAATACTACGCCGTAGAGCAGCAAAGAACCGCCTGCATAGGCAATAAAATACTGTGGACTCCAGATATCGCTGAGATGTTTACTTGCCAAGGCTTGTAACAGAAAAGCTGGCAAGGAAATCTTCATTACAAACTGACTCATCGCCGTAATCAGCGAGGGGGTGATAAATTGGGTTCGTGCAGCGATATAACCTAAAAACACGACGGCACAAATTGGAAATAGAATAGTGAATAACATTAATTTTCTGCAGTTTTACTGCATTGTTCCTTAATATGTTCATCCCTGAACGATTAACTTCCACTCATTCAACAAGCAGTTTTATTTGTCCGCTGAGGAGAAAGGCTTAAGCAGATCACGCAAACCGTGTGGCTGGCAACGCAAATACTGAGGCGTCACCTCTACGGTTTCACCGAGTGTCGCAGCTGCATGCCATGGCCAGCGTGGATCATACAAAATGCCACGCGCAAGCGCGATAGCATCTGCCTGTCCATATTGTAGAATTCCTTCTGCCTGCATTGCTTCCGTAATCAAACCGACCGCAATCACTGGAATATTGACCGCCTTTTTAATCGCTTCCGCAAAAGGAACCTGATAATTCGGATGCACATCAATTTTCTGGTCTACATGTAAACCTGCACTCGAAACGTGGATATAGACAGCACCCGATGCTTCCAGCGCTTTAGAAAGTTCAACAGCAGCCTCAATGTTCCAGCTTTCAACCTCTTTCATCCAGTCGGTAGCGGAAATACGCACGCCAATCGGATAGCCTTCAGGAACCGCAGCTTTCATCGCTTTAAAGACCTCTAAAGTCAGACGAATTCGGTTTTCAAATGAACCGCCATATTGATCCTGGCGCTGATTCGACAGAGGTGACATAAACTGATGCAGCAAATAGCCATGCGCAGCATGAAGCTCAATCAGCTCAAATCCTGCTTCGACAGCACGCTTGGCACTGGTGGCAAAGTCCTGAATTACTTGCTGGATTTCCTCAAGATTTAAGGCTTTTGGTGGGTGCTCATGTGCTTGAAAGGGAATATCACTGGCAGAGACAGTCTGCCAGCCTAAAGGCTGATCTGGTGCAATTTGCCCCTTGCCTTCCCAGGGTTTATCTGTGGAGGCTTTACGCCCAGCATGTGCCAGCTGAATCGCAAAAGGCATTGGCGAAAGAGATCGTACCTTCTCCAGTAAGGTCTTGATCTGTGCTGTCTGGCTATCATTCCACAAGCCCAAATCGGCATAACTGATCCGGCCTTCTGGCTGTACCGCAGTCGCTTCGACAATACATAAACCTGCACCTGATAAGGCATAGTTAGCCCATTGCTGTTCGTGCCAATAGGTAATTTCCCCCTGCTCTGTTGCAGAGTACTGACACATCGGCGCAATTACGATTTTATTTTGAAGTTGCAGTGATCCAAATTGAATAGGTTGAAATAGTAATGCCACGCTGTATTTCCTCTTTTTATTGCACAGTTTCACTCTAGAAATAAAAACAAGCTCCCAAGAGCCTGTTTAGTTATAGCGTGAACAATCCAACTTTAGAAGATCACTCGTGTAGTTAACCCTAGTACTAATGCATTGTCTACTTGATTGCTAGACCCTGGATTTATTACATATTGCAGGTTTGGACGTAGCATTAACCACTTTGTTGCGTTATAGCTGTAGTTGAGTTCGATATTGTATTCAGCGCTAGCATCAAATGATGGACGTGAATCTGCAAAACGGTCATTCACATGCACACGGTTGACCGCCAGACCTAAAATGTCGTTCGGCTGGCTGTCCACAAGACCGATATATTTCACACCAATTTGTTGTGAATTATCTACTTTGTTAGTATCGCGGTCATGCCAGGTAAAATTAGCAAATGAATGTAAACCCTGACGGCCACTACCTGTCGATGTTAACTGTTGCTCTATAGCTAACCAGCCTGCAAAGGTACGATTTTTTCCTTCACCTGTTGCGATGTCTTTTTGGTTAGCAATATCATCAGCCGTGTTATACATACCACCAATACGGTAGCTACCCGGTAAACCGTTCACAAAAGATTTTGGAGTCCAGACCACCTCTGCCGGAATGGTTACGCCATCCGCATGATCGGTATTCAGACTCCAGCCTTGACCTTCAGCCTTGCCATTACCATTGTCCGGGTTAAATTCATAAACTCCTACTTGAACTGCAACTTCAGGATTTAACCGTTGTTTAACGCGTGCTCCCCATTGAGATACTGGGGTATTCATCCAGATATTACCCTGCCATTTACCCATCTGTGCAGCGCAGAATGCTGTACTGGCAAAATCACAAGCCATGACATTAAAGTCCATACCCAGACCTAAACGACCTGCTTTAATACTCAATCCTTGATCTTTGAAGGTCTTCTCAATTGACAGTTCGCTTAAACGACTGTCCTGGTTACCACGACCAAAAGTACCTTGAACATTGGCCATGTGAGGAGCATTTCCTTGTAAATCACGCACTGAAGTACTTTGGCCTTGACGTGCGGTAGCGACTACACGAACAGTTACACCATCCCAGCCTGCCAGTTTTTCCATATCTAACTGGGTGCCTAACCATAACTGTGCAGAAGTTAATGGATCTGCTCCTTCATTACGGCCACCCTCTGCAAGATAAGCCGTATCTGTCAGTATATTTGCCTCAAACTTGATACCTTGCTGGGCAAGTTCTGTACGCTTTCCATCCCAGTCCCCGAACAGGTACTGCCCCTGAGGATCAAATGCAGATTCAGCTTGAGCTGAAGTCATGGCTACCATGAATGGCAGTAAAGCTAGACTTAACTTTTTCATATAAAACCTAAACATACGGAGAGAGTAAAGGCAACCTGAGACTTGCCCTGTATGACTTGATACAGAACGTTACATAACTTTTCACTTAAATACACAGCATTTTTTTTATTATTGGTAAAACTTTAAGTTATAAGAGATAATATTTTATATAAAATTTAATTTATATAATGTATATTTTTCAGGTATTTAATTACTTAATAAGATCTAAAATCCGTTTCTCTTTAAACCTAACAGTAAAAATACACCTGATATTAAAGTTTATTTTTTAAACAATTGTTAAAATAAATTTCCATCTTCAATTTTCAGTTCTCTTTTAAACAGGACTTGCATTCAACTATAAAACGCCCAATATTAGCGTCATGATATTAGCTGCTAAATGTTATGCCTGAATTACCAGAAGTTGAAACCACCAAAACCAGTCTCCTGCCTCTCCTTGATCAGAAAGTTCTATACGTGGAGGTGCGTCAGTCAAGCTTACGCTGGCCGATTCCTGAGGATATTGCTCGTCTGCAAGGACAGCGCCTGATTCAACTGACACGTCGTTCCAAATATATTCTGGCGCAATTTGAACAGGATACGATGCTATGGCATTTAGGCATGTCAGGTAGCTTTCGCTTGTGTGAAGCCAATGAAGAATTGCGCAAGCATGATCATCTGATTATTCAGTTTGAAGAGATTCAGCTGCGTTACCATGACCCGCGCCGTTTCGGCTGTATTCTCTGGTTAGACACTCAATCACAAAGCAAGCTGATTGATACGCTTGGGCCGGAGCCATTAAGCGATGCTTTTAATGCCGAATATCTATTTGAAAAACTAAAAAATAAAAACGTTGGCACCAAAGTTGCAATTATGGATAACCATTTCGTGGTCGGCGTAGGCAATATCTATGCAACTGAAAGCCTGTTCAATATGGGTATTCATCCAGCCCAGCCAGCCTCAAGTTTGAGTTTCGAACAGATTGAAAAACTGGTGGTTGAGATCAAGCGTATTTTAAAACAGGCGATTGACTTAGGTGGTTCTACCTTACGCGACTACACCAATGCTATGGGAGAAAATGGTTATTTCCAGCAGACGCTGTTGGCTTATGGCCGTGCAGGAGAAATGTGCGTGAACTGCGAAACGACACTAGAAAATATCAAGCTCGGCCAGCGTGCATCCGTCTATTGTCCTGAATGCCAGCCGCTGAAAAAGGTAAAGCTTTCATCCAAGCGTGTGGCTGCTGTACGAGGTAAGAAATCATGAAGACTGCGATTGTCCGTCATATTCTGGTGAAGGATAAAGATACTGCGGAACAGCTTAAAAAGAAGATTCTGGCAGGTGCAGATTTTTCCAAAATTGCCAAACAATATTCGACCTGTAACTCTGCCAAACGTGGTGGTGAACTCGGTGAAGTAAAAAAAGGCCAACTCGTTCCAGTGATTGACAAACTGGTCTTTACTGCTGCGGAACATGTTCTACATGGTCCAGTCAAAAGTCAGTTTGGTTTTCATTTGCTAGAAATTAAGTTCCGAATGGATTTTTAATCCCCCTAAATCCCTCTATAAGTAAAGGGGGACTTCCCCTCTTCTTTTAGGGAGAGGTTAAGAAATAAAAAACGGCGCGAGAAGCGCCGTTTTTTGATCTAGAAAGCTTAGACTTCAGGTCGTTTTTTTAATTCATCACGAATTTCACGTAATAATGCAACATCTTCCGGTGTTGCTGCTGGCTCTGGGTCTACCTCTTGTTTACGACGCAGTTTGTTCATTAGTTTTACTAACCAGAATACGACCCATGCCAATAACAGGAAGTTAATTAAAATCGTCAGGAAATTACCATAAGCAAGAACATTCAGACCCGCTGCCTGTGCAGCAGCCAAATTGGTCACATTATTTGGATTATCACCTAACACCACAAACCAGTTAGAGTAATCAACATCACCACCCAAGATCCAGCTCACGACAGGCATGATAATGTCTTTCACCATAGAATCGATAATTTTACCGAAAGCACCGCCAATGATCACACCCACTGCGAGATCCATGACATTGCCTTTCACCGCAAATTCTTTAAATTCTTGAATAATGCTCATAAAGTCACCTGTTTCTTATACAATTTTCAATTTTGCGATAGATTATACAGGAGTTAGATATTTCTATTTAAGCCTAATTGATCAGGTTTATGTAATCTTGTCCAACCTTATCTAGATATATAAAAAAACCGCTGAACAATGTCAGCGGTTTTTTAAACTATTAGTAATCGAACTTATTTAGCACGGTTACGCTTACGTTCGTTTTCAGTCAGGTAACGCTTACGGATACGGATTGACTTCGGTGTTACTTCAACAAGCTCGTCATCTTCAATGAATTCAAGCGCTTGTTCTAGCGTGTATTCAATTGCAGGAACAAGTGTTAACGCATCATCAGTACCAGAGGCACGTACGTTGGTTAACTGTTTTGCTTTAGTTGGGTTAACAACCATGTCATCAGAACGTGAGTTAATACCCACGATCATGCCTTCATAAACTTCTAACTGTGGTTTAGCGAATAGACGACCACGGTCTTGCAGCGTAAACAATGCATAGCCCAGGCAAGTACCTTGAACCATAGAAATCAGTACACCATTTTGACGTTTCGCAACAGTACCTTGTTTCATTGGACCATAATGCGAGAAGCTAGACGTCATGATACCCGTACCAGAAGTCATGGTCAGGAATTCTGAACGGAAACCGATCAAGCCACGTGAAGGTACAGTTGCTTCAATACGGATACGGCCTTTACCGTCAACTTCCATATTGGTCATTTCGCCTTTACGGTGACCCATTTGCTCCATTACAGCGCCTTGGTGCTGTTCTTCAACGTCAAACGTTACGTTTTCATATGGCTCTTGTTTTTCACCATCAATTTCTTTGATGATGACTTGTGGACGAGACACGCCCATTTCGAAGCCTTCACGACGCATGTTTTCAATTAAAACTGAAAGGTGAAGCTCACCACGACCAGATACTTTGAAACGGTCTGGACTGTCAGTGTCTTCAACACGAAGTGCTACGTTGTGGATCAATTCGCGGTCAAGACGTTCACGGATATTACGTGAAGTTACAAATTTACCTTCTTTACCAGCAAACGGTGAGTTGTTTACCTGGAATGTCATCGATACTGTAGGTTCATCTACAGACAATGGTGGAAGCGCTTCAACTGCTTTCGGATCACAGATTGTGTCAGAAATGTTTAGTGCATCAATACCAGTGATACAAACGATGTCGCCTGCTTGAGCAGATTCAACATCAACACGCTCTAAACCATGGTAACCCATGATTTTCAAGATACGGCCGTTACGAGTGTTACCTTCTTTGTCGATCACAGTCACAGGCGTGTTTAATTTCACTGAACCGCGTTGGATACGACCAACACCGATTACACCTACGAAGCTGTTATAGTCAAGTGAAGACACTTGCATTTGGAATGGACCATCAACGTCAACTGCTGGTGGTTCAACAATGTCTACGATTGTTTGGAACAACGGCGTCATGTCGTCAGCAAGTTCTTCAGGAGAAGGACCCGCTACACCACGAAGACCAGATGCATATACAACCGGGAAGTCTAACTGTTCGTCAGTACCGCCTAAGTTATCGAATAAATCGAATACTTGGTCAATTACCCAGTCAGGACGTGCGCTTGGCTTGTCGACTTTGTTGATAATGACAATTGGTTTTAAACCACGTGCGAACGCTTTTTGCGTTACGAAACGAGTTTGTGGCATTGGACCTTCTTGTGAGTCTACAAGAAGCAATACGCAGTCCACCATCGAAAGAACACGTTCAACTTCACCACCGAAGTCGGCGTGTCCCGGGGTGTCCACGATGTTAATGCGATATTCTGTGTTAGTACGTGCATCAGTCCATTTGATTGCAGTGTTTTTTGCAAGAATGGTAATACCACGTTCACTTTCAATAGCGCCAGAATCCATGACACGCTCGATCTCACCCGCGCGATCACCGAGAGCACCTGATTGTTGCAAAAGTTTGTCTACAAGAGTGGTTTTACCATGATCGACGTGCGCAATAATGGCGATGTTACGGAGAGTTTTAATATCTGACATGTAAATTCGATACGTATTAAATTTGAGGGCAAATTATACAGAAAAATACAAACTTTTGACAGTGACAGTTTGTTGACTTCGTCAATTTTTTTTCCAATGCCTTTTGTAATGACGTGTAACTCGATTAGAATAGCGCCACCCAGCCTTAATTTGCATTGACACATGTCTGATTTTAATCAATCTCCTTCTTCCAAAGATCAACTTGACCTCGTGTACGGCCTTGAAGATCGCCCTAAACCATTTATCGCATTTCTAGCAGCGTTCCAGCATTTACTGGCCATTATTGTCCCAATTGTGACTCCTGGCCTGCTGATCTGTCTGGCACTTGGTGTCTCTAAAGAAGATACCAACATGATTTTATCCATGTCATTGGTAATTTCAGGGATCGCGACTTTTTTACAATCCAAAAAAGTTGGCCCATTTGGTGCAGGTTTGCTGATTGTTCAAGGCACCAGTTTTAACTTTATTGGTCCAATTATTGGTATTGGTTCGGCGATGGTTGCTGCCGGTACACCCGTAGAAGCTGTCATGGCTTCGATCTTTGGCGTGGTGATTGCAGGTTCATTTATTGAAATGGGCGTATCGCAAATCCTGCCATGGATTAAAAAGCTGATCACACCTTTAGTAACAGGGATTGTAGTTTTACTGATTGGTCTGACTTTAATTAAAGAAGGCCTAATCAGCATGGGTGGTGGTTATCAGGCCATGAATGATAAAACCTTTGCTAATGCTGATAACCTAATCATGTCATGTACAGTTCTGGCACTGATTATTTTACTGAATCGTGTGCGCATTACCTGGGTAAAAAGTTCGGCAATTCTGATCGCACTGGTTGTAGGTTATATTCTTGCTGGCTTTATGGGTCACCTGAACTTTGAAGGCTTAAAAGATGCCCCACTGGTTCAGATCCCGACACCAATGCATTTTGGATTAAGCTTCTCTTGGAGCTTATTCATTCCAATGGCGTTTATTTATTTGGTGACTTCACTAGAAGCGATTGGTGACATTACTGCAACATCTAAACTCTCTAACCAGCCAGTCGATGGCCCGACCTGGATGAAGCGTATTAAAGGTGGCGTATTAGTGAATGGTGCAAACTCTTTACTTGCGGGTTTATTCAATACATTCCCAAGTTCTGTATTTGCACAAAATAACGGTGTGATTCAATTGACTGGTGTAGCGAGCCGTTATGTCGGCATCTGGATTGCAGCACTTTTAGTCATTCTGGGTTTACTTCCAGCCGTGGCTGGCGTGATTCAGGCGGTTCCTCAAGCTGTTCTTGGTGGCGCAGTGATGGTGATGTTTGGTGCAGTCGCTGCCTCTGGTATTAACATTCTGTCTGGTATTCACCTAGACCGTCGTGCTCTACTGATCATCGCAATTTCTCTTGCATTAGGCTTGGGTGTGGCACAGGTTCCACAGATTCTGGAACATCTTCCTGAATTATTCCGTAATATCTTTAGTTCTGGTGTTGCGACCGGCGGTATTGCGGCCTTGATTCTAAATATTGTACTTCCTGAAACAAAGAAGTAAGTTCATGTCCAGAAAACACTGTCTGAGTTGAACTTGGACAGTGTTTTTCTATTGGAGAGATTCCTATGGATGCTAAAAGCGAAGTTTTATTAAGACAATATGATTATTTGTCGGGTCGTGTACTGCTGATTAATCCTCCAACGGATCATCTGCTGGCTGAATTTGATCAATCCATTCAGGCTGCAGTGTGGACATGGAATTATAATGACTACCTGTATTTTCAGGCCCAGCAAGCTAATGTACATTTTGGTGCAGAATTTCCTGAAGGTGAATTTGATCAGGCTGTAATCTTTGTTCCAAAATCCAGAGAATTACTTAATTACCTGATTCACAATGTAGCGGTTTACCTAAAACAAGGCAGCCAGGTATTTTTGGTAGGTGAGAAAAAAGGTGGCGTGGAACGCGCGGCAAAACAGCTGCAACCCTATGGTAAAAGCCTCAAACTCGATAGCGCACGACATTGCCAATTATGGCAATTGACACTAGACTGCAACGTCGAGAAAAAGGCATTAGCTGACTGGGCACAAACCTATAGCGTCTCTACTCCCAAAGGTGATTTACAAATCTGTGCACTCCCTGGTGTATTTAGCCAGAATCATCTGGATGTCGGTACAGCGGTTTTCCTGCCCTACCTGTCTGAAGTGACTTCAGGTAAAATTGCCGACTTTGGCTGTGGTGCCGGCGTCATTAGTGCCTATCTTGCCAAGCTCAATCCGAACAATCGTATCTTTGCCTTAGATGTAGATGCTTTTGCATTAGCCTCTACCAAAATGACTTTTGAGAAAAATCAGCTTGAGCCTGAGCAGCTTGAAATTAAGGCAGTGAGCGGGATTGAAGATGCACCATTATTTTTGCACGCTATCGTCAGTAATCCACCCTTCCATCAGGGTATTCAGACCAACTATGATGCCAGTGAAAATCTGTGCAAGACTTCACGTCGTCATCTCAAGTCTGGTGGTGAATTATGGATTGTGGCGAACCGCTTCTTAAATTACCCGATTTTAATTGAGCAAAGCTTTGGCCAGTGCACCGTCAAAACTGATCAACAAGGCTTCAAAGTGCTTTTCGCCAGCACTCAAAAAAATGTTAAGGAATCATGATGAGCGAAACTCAACACAGCACACAGCTGCAGCGTAAGCTAAGTGCTCGTCATCTGAATATGATCGCCATCGGTGGATCAATTGGTACAGGTTTGTTCCTGGCTTCAGGTGCAACTATTGCCAATGCCGGACCAGGTGGTGCATTACTTGCGTATGCGCTCATTGGTGTCATGATTTACTTCCTGATGACCAGCTTGGGGGAGCTTGCAACCCATAATCCGACTTCAGGTGCTTTCTTTACTTACGGTACTAAATATGTCGAAGGCGGTTTTGGTTTCGCTTTAGGCTGGAACTACTGGTATAACTGGGCAATCACCGTAGCCTTTGAGCTGGTCGCAGTCCAGTTCATCATGAAATTCTGGTTTCCAGACATTCCTGGTTTTTACTGGAGTGCCCTGTTCCTGGCGGTGGTCTTCGGGATTAATGCACTGACGGTAAAAGGCTTTGGTGAATCTGAATTTTTCTTCTCCTTAATCAAAGTGCTGGCGATTATTGCGTTTATCATCATTGGTATCTTCATGATTGCAAAAATCATGTTAACTCCTGAGGTTGCTACATTTGCCAACTGGACCAAAGGTGAAGCACCATTTGTGGGTGGCTTATCTGCCCTGATCGGGGTGGCGATGATTGCCGGATTCTCCTTCCAGGGAACTGAAATGGTCGGTGTCGCTGCAGGTGAATCTAAAGATCCGCAGAAAACCATTCCAGTAGCAATCAAGCAAATTTTCTGGCGTATCCTGTTATTCTATATTGTGTGTATCTTCATTATCGGCACCCTGATTGCTTATGATGACCCACGTCTTTTACAGGCAGCGTCTAGTGAAGATATTGCGCTTTCGCCTTTCACTTTGCTATATGAACAAGCTGGTTTCGCCTTTGCTGCCAGTGTGATGAATGCGGTGATTTTGACTGCAATTCTGTCTGCAGGTAACTCGGGCATGTACTCCTCTACCCGTATGCTGTTTGATATGGCACGTAAAGGCAGTGCACCAAAATTGTTTGGTCGTCTGGATGCGCGCGGTGTGCCAATGAATGCACTATATGCCACCACTGCAATCGCAGCCTTATGTTTTCTGACAACATTTATTGGTGAACAGGAAGTATTTAACTGGCTACTCAATATGTCTGGTATGTGTGGATTTATTGTATGGTTGGGTATTGCAATATCTCATTACCGCTTCCGTAAAGGATATCTGGCTCAAGGTTATAAACTTGAGGATCTGGCGTATCGTGCCAAGTTCTTCCCATTTGCACCATGGTTTGCTTTTGTGCTATGTGCGATTGTGGTCCTGGGGCAAAACTATCAAGCAGTACTGAGTGGTGAATGGCTTGCAGTACTTTCTACTTACATTGGTATTTTCTTATTCTTGGCAATCTGGTTAGGTTATAAGTGGAAACACAACACCAAACTCATTTCTTATAAAGAGATGGATGTTCAGCCGATGAAAATAGATCATGAATAATTTTCGATCTGAAAAAGCAGCCTGAATGGCTGCTTTTTTATTGTATTAACTGTGGCGCATAACAAAATTTCGATCGTCAATGACGATAGTTTGCTGACAAATCCCCTCTACCCGACGCTGCTGTTCAAACACTTCTTTCCGCATGGACTCAAAACTGTCAAAGAAGCTGATTTCACTTTTATTGATTTCGTACACCAAAGAATGATTCCCTACGCCCTCCAGGGTGTCATAGAACACAATCACAAAACGACCAGCTTCTACATTTTCCTGAATGTCTGCATAAGACAATGGCTGTTCTATAACCGGGATTTGTAAACGAGATGCTTGTTGATAGAACTCAATTTCAATTGGCTGTTTATCTGGGTCATGTTCAGTATAAAAATGAACATCCAAACCCAGTGTTTTTAAAGCAACTGCAAGCGCAATACTGGAGGTTCCCATTTCAGGATCATGGTGTGTGAGCTGTACCAGATCCGGAATATGCAGATCTATACCATAGTGATGAAAAATCATCCAGATCGCATAGAGGCCACTATTGGCCTCCAGATTTTGTAAATCTTCAGGAAGTTCCACACTCATGCTCAGACTCAAAAACAGGTTTAGGGCTATGCAGTGTAGTCAAATCAGGGCAATAAAAAAAGCGACTCATAAGAGAGTCGCTTTTTTTAATCAGTGTTCAATAATGAATTATTGAGCAGCTGGTTGTTCAGCTAGTACAGTACGGCTACCAGAAATAGTCGCGAATACACGACGGTTCATAGCACGACCTTCTTTAGTGTTGTTGTCAGCAATCGGTTGATCCCAAGCGAAACCTTGAGTAGACAAACGAGAAGCATCAACGTTGTATTCGTTAACTAGTGAAGATTTCACAGAGTTAGCACGAGCAAGAGATAAACGTTCGTTCAGTGCACGTGGACCAGTGTTGTCAGTGTGACCTTCGATACGAGCAGTTGCGTTTGGATATTCAACCAATTTTTCAGCAACTTTCGCGATTTCTGGTTTGTACTGATCTTTGATGTTAGATTTGTTTGTATCAAAGAATACACGAAGTTCCATGTTCAGGTCTTCAGTCAACTCTTGTGGAGCTGGAGCAACTGGAGCAACTGGTTCAACTGGAGCAACTTCTACGACTGGCGCAGCAGGTTTCAAGTGGCCACCAAGAACTACGTTTAAACCAGCAAGCGCTGTGTAGTTCCAGAAATCTTCGTCAATGTTATAAGTTGCACGAGCTTCTGTACGTAGAGACAGAGCATCGTTTAAACGCCAGAAAGCACCTAGACCAGCATTACCTAAAGTACCTTCGTCATCTTTAAGACGCGCATCACCATCTAAATCATATTCATACTTGTAGTGACCAGCACCTAAAAGTACGTATGGTTTGATTTTGCTGTCATAGTTTTTAGTGATCAGATCAGAAGTAACGTAGAAGTTACCATTGATTTGAGTTTGCTTATACTCACCGTAAGAAGCTTCGCTGTCTTCGATATCACCTTTCACTTGGTTATATTCAGCTTCAAAGCCTAACCATGGAGTCAGTTCAACACCAAGCGCAGCACCTACGAATAGGTCGTCTTGAAGCTCAGGAGTTTCACCATATAGATGATCTTCATAGCTGTTGTTGTGTTTTGTATCTTGCCAAGTATAACCAACCAGTAATGGAGTAACAGTTACGCCTGCGTTTGCAGCAGCGAAAGGAGCAGCTACAAGCATTGCTAAAGCAATACGACTCATTTTCATGGATTTATCCTCCAGAGATAACAAATTGTTGTTCAAGCTCAAGCCTAAATTGGCTTTCCTGAGATAGGCTTCTTTTACCCCAGTTTTATTTTTAAGCTATTCACAGGGAATCATACAAACACTGAATAAATTTTCCAAGTGCTTGATTAATCTAATCAAGTAAATTATTGACAAAATTACTTACAATTTCCGTTGTAATTCGGTAAATTTTTACTCAATTTTTTATTGTGAATACCTTATTGTCTCTTACCTAATTTTAACAGCTTTCTCCTATTTCAAGTACAAAAATACTAGGTAAATAAAAAAAAGCATTAAAAAACGCCTAATTAATAGCATGTTTCAAATAAAAATAATATATAAATAGGTTAAACCATGTATATAAAAAGAAATAATGCGTTCACAATTGTGGAGCTTATTGTTGTTATTTCCACTCTTGCAATACTTACAACCCTAGCAGTTCCTCTGTTTCAAGAATATCAGTCAAAACAAGAAGCTAACAGTATTTATCAGAAGATTACAGCAGTGAATCGCTATGCACGCAGTCAATCGGCAGTATTACGGCAGAATATTGTGATTTGTCCCACATTAAATCTATCGACCTGTCAAACAAATCAGTGGAGCAATGCCTGGCTGGTATTTGTCGATCAAAATAAAAATAGACAGGTTGATGCCGGCGAAACCGTACTGCATGTTGATCATCTAAGGCTTAAATATGGACAGCTGGATTGGAGAGGTGCTTTAAGTGTCCCAAGTATCAACTATCAGGCTCAAACCAATTTACCTATTGGCTCCAATGGCAGCTTTTACTACTGTTCTTTTCAGCATTCCTATTATTACAAAATTGTACTTAGCAAAATGGGGCATCTGCGTAAAGAGAATCTAAATACATGCTGAGAAAACTGTCCGGTTTATGATTCAATTTTTTTGAGGCTTTAATCTTGCAGTTTTTTCAATATACTGCTTAGGTCGAGAATAAAAGACTAAAACTCATATGGAGATACAACAATGACTGACATCGTAATTGTCAATGGTGCACGTACAGCCATGGGTGGCTTCCAAGGCAGCTTATCAGGTGTGACTGCGCCTGAACTAGGTGCTGTCACGATCAAAGAAGCCATTGCACGTGCAGGTTTACAACCAACAGACATCGAAGAAGTCATTATGGGTTGTGTTCTTCCTGCCGGTTTAAAACAGGGTCCTGCCCGTCAGGCAATGCGTAAGGCTGGTCTTCCAGACAGCACAGGTGCTGTAACTATTAATAAGCTTTGTGGTTCAGGCATGAAAGCAGTGATGCAAGCTGCTGACATGATCAAGGCCGGTTCTGCAACTTATGTAGTTGCTGGTGGAATGGAATCGATGACCAATGCGCCCTATGTATTACCTAAAGCACGTGGCGGCTTCCGTATGGGCCATGGTGAAATTAAAGACCATATGTTCCTGGACGGTTTAGAAGATGCAGAAACTGGTCGCCTAATGGGTTCTTTTGCCCAAGATATGGCAAATACCAAAGGTTATACGCGTGAACAGATGGATGATTTCGCTATCCGTTCATTAAAACGTGCACAAACTGCGGTCAATGAAGGCTACTTTGCAGATGAAATTGTGCCAGTCACTGTTTCCACCCGTAAAGGTGATGTAGTGGTTGATAAAGACGAACAGCCATTCAATGCCAATATTGATAAAATCCCAACATTACGTCCTGCTTTTGCTAAAGATGGTACCATTACTGCAGCAAATGCCAGCTCTATTTCTGATGGTGCCTCTGCATTGGTTCTAACTTCTGCTGACAATGCAGCAGCTCAAGGTTTAAACCCATTAGCAAAAATTGTTGCCTATGCGTCAAACTCTCAACATCCATCAGAGTTTACAATTGCTCCTGTTGGTGCTATTCAGAAAGTACTGGATAAAGCAGGCTGGACAGCTGAAGAAGTAGATCTTTGGGAGATCAATGAAGCCTTTGCCATGGTCACCATGTGTCCAATGGATGAGTTCAAGCTTGATCCTGAAAAAGTCAATATTAATGGTGGTGCTTGTGCACTAGGTCATCCAGTGGGTTCTACAGGTTCTCGTATTATCCTGACCTTAATCCATGCATTGAAACGTACAGGCGGTAAACGTGGTATCGCTGCGCTATGTATTGGTGGTGGTGAAGCAACTGCAGTCGCGATTGAGCTAATCTAATTATCGAAAAATCAAATGACTGAAGAGGGCTTTTAGAGCCCTCTTTTTTATTAATCCAAAATCTGGCCTTAATGATGACTACTAAAATATTACTCGAACAATCATTTAAAACCGGGTCTTAAATTAAAAATTATTTTTGTCTTGATTACCCTATCAATAGAAGAATTCCCTTCCTTACACTTTCATAAAGCTTCTTTATCAATCAGACACGTTGCAAGGAGTAGATTAGAGAGAATCAAAACAAGAAAAAAGGAAACCTCCATGCGATTTAATCACTATCTCAACTTCCAAGGTGAAACTGAAGCCGCTTTTACTTTTTATCGTTCAGTGTTTGGTGGTGAATTTTCTAATTTGAGCCGTTATGGTGATATGCCCGGACAGGAAGGCATTGACCTCTCCGATACGGATAGAAGCCAGATTTTGCATATTTCACTTCCTATCAATGAATATACTGAATTAATGGGATCAGATATTAATGAAAAGCTAGACAGCCCTAGCTCCCCTACTTTTACCAAAGGGACCAATCACTATATTGCAATTATTTTAAGTGCTAGTGAACAAGCCGAAGCTCAACGACTGTTTGAGGCTTTATCTGCCAAGGGTCAAATTGAAATACCTTTGGAAAAAACTTTTTGGGGCGCACTTTACGGTGCCTGTACCGATCAGTTTGGTGTGCAGTGGATGATTAACTGTCTATTAGAAGAACGTAGTCCAAATTTCTAGAAATAAAAAAGCCTCCATTTGGAGGCTTTTAACTGAAGACGGATTAAGCTCCAGTCTGATAGTTCGGTTTTGGCACAGCTGTGGATGCTTGGTACGGATTGCTAAAGTCATTTAAACCTGCTGCCGCTTCCTGAATATCTTTACCTTCTTTAATCACGAAAGTATCGAAACCCGAACGCTTCATATAGTTCAGTACGTCTTTAAATACATCACCTGTTGCACGCAGCTCGCCCTGAAAACCCTGGCGACGAAGAAGTGCTGCAAATGAATAACCACGGCCATCATTAAAACCGGCAAACTCGATAAAGATTGCATCCAACTGATCAAGTGGAAATTCATTGGTTTCAGGAGAAGCATCTACTGTCAGGTAAAGTGCTTTTTTGCCCGAAACATTGGCGATTTGATCTAACTGTTCAACAGTCAGAACCACATCACCTTGTGGCAATACGCCATCTTCACCCATCAACTGGTAAGTATTGTCTGCAATCGTGCCATCTTTAGAGAGCACTTGTAGTGCGGTATTAAGCATATGTACGCTCCTTGAATGATTGGATGCCAACACGACGATAGGTATCGATAAATTCTTCACCTTCCTGACGCAGGTCAAGATAAGTATTCAGGATTTCTTCGATGATATCCGGCACTACTTCAGCAGCAAATGATGGACCAAGAATGTCACCAATCGATGCATCATGGTCTGCATTACCACCTAAAGTGATCTGGTAGAATTCAGCACCTTTTTTGTCTACACCCAAAATACCGATATTACCAACGTGGTGGTGGCCACAGGCATTCATACAACCTGAAATATTCAGGTCAATTTTGCCAAGGTTATAAATCGTATCCAGATCATCAAAACGACGTGAAATTGCTTCAGAAATCGGAATTGATTTCGCATTCGCCAATGAACAGAAGTCACCGCCCGGGCAGCAAATGATATCCGTCAAGAAACCGATGTGAGCGCGGGCCAGATTGTTTTGCTCAAGGATCGTCCACAATTCGAACAGGTCTTTTTGTGGGACATCAACAAGAGCAATATTTTGCTCATGAGTCGTGCGTAATTCACCGAAAGTGTACTTGTCTGCAAGATCTGCAATCAGGTTCATCTCTTCAGTGGTTACATCACCAGGAGCCACACCTGCACGTTTCAGTGAAATCGTAACGATACGATAGCCTTTCACCTTGTGCGCATTGGTATTGATATTGAACCATTGCTTGAATTTCGGATGCGCCGCGAACTGTTCAGAAAAATCTTCATCTGCATAATCTTGATAAGCAAATGGCGTGAAGTTCTCATCCATTTTTGCCAAGGTTTCAGCATCGATTTTCAATGTTTTAATGGTATGTGCAAATTCCGCTTCTACTTTCTCAGCAAATACTTCAGGTGTGAGTGCTTTTACCAAGATTTTGATACGCGCTTTATATTTGTTGTCACGACGACCATGCAAGTTGTATACACGAAGTACTGCTTCAAGGTATGCAATCAGGTCTTCACGTGGCAGGAAGTCACGGATAAAGCTACCAATAATTGGTGTACGGCCTAGACCACCACCGACTTTGATTTTATAGCCCATATCACCCGCTTCATTTTTCACGATATATACACCGATATCGTGGAATGCAGTTGCTGCACGGTCGATCTCTTCCAGTGCAGAAACAGCAATCTTGAACTTACGTGGCAAGAAAGCGAATTCCGGGTGAAAAGTAGACCATTGACGGATCAATTCACATGTTGGACGCGGATCTGCAATCTCGCCTGCAACGACACCAGCATATTGGTCAGTCGTCGTATTACGGATACAGTTACCTGATGTCTGAATCGCATGCATTTGTACTGAGGCCAATTCTTGCAGCATATCTGGCACATTTTCCAGTGCAGGCCAGTTGAACTGGAAGTTTTGACGTGTTGATACGTGTGCATAACCACGGTCGTATTCTTTTGCCAGTTCCGCAATTTTACGTAACTGTTTAGAGTTCATCAGACCATACGGTACTGCTACACGCAGCATTGGCGCATAACGTTGTACATATAGGCCATTTTGAAGGCGGAGCGGACGGTATTCATCTTCCGTCAATTTGCCCGCTAAGTAACGTTCCGTTTGGTCACGGAACTGTGCAACACGTTCATTAATCAGTTGCTGATCGAAATCAGTATATAAATACATGGCGTACAGCTAGTAGTTTCTATTATATCGTCGGCAAGGATAACGAGATTAAAACTATCAATAAAATGCTTTTTATACATATTTCATAGCGATTTTATTGATAAGCCTACCAGAAATTCAGTGATTTAAAGGATTTGTCGAGCAAAACTCCTTTTCAACGAATAATGATTTATTTTTTAAATCTTTAGCATTTATTTTCATATAAAAGCAGCTCACCTCTGCTGATTAATAAATAATCATTAAAAAATCTAAAAACTTACCACTGTTCAGATTCACCTAGTGCCTGTCCCATAAAATCATAGCGTGAGCTAGAACGGGAAAATTTGATTGGACAGGCCAGCTGTGGCTCAGTCTCCTGTTCCCCTGCTTTGACTGGAACATGCACCACCCAGCCCCGCTCTTGTGCCAGTTGTGAAGTTAAGGCTTCATCCAGGTGTAATACCGGCTCCACACACACATCTAAAGTAGCAAATATAGTCTGCCACTCATTCAGAGTTTTACTGCGAATTTTCTCTTGAATTGCTGCTTTCACTTCTTTCTGGTCTTGAGCATCTAAGGATAAACCTTTTTCTAACAGAACTGGTAACTGCAATGCCTGTGCCAAACCCTGCATAAATTGTGGCTCCAAGCTGCCAATAGAAAGATAACGTCCATCTTGAGTTTGGTAATAATCATAAAAAGTGCCGCCATTGAGATGCCCCGATTCCGGTTGGGCATGCACACCTGCTGCCAGACTGGCGGCGGCTGCCATATTATTTAAGGTCACCGCACAATCGGTCATGGAAATATCAATATACTGTCCCATTCCGCTACGCTGGCGCTCAATCACCGCTGCCAGGATAGCGATAATCGCATGCATGGAACCGCCAGCAACATCAGCGACCTGAATACCTAAAGCCGGTGGACCACCCTGAACCCGACCGCTATGTCCGGCAATTCCGGATAAGGCCAAGTAGTTAATATCATGCCCGGCCTTATCTTTATAAGAACCAGTTTGCCCATAGCCAGTAATGGAACAATAAATAAGTCGCGGATTGATTTCAGCCAAGGTGGCGTAATCCAGTCCCAAACGTTGCATTACGCCGGGACGGAACTGTTCAACCACGATGTCATAGTCCGAAATCCTGGTTTTGATCTGTTCGATACAGTCACGATTTTTAAGATCCAGCGTGATAGATTGTTTGTTACGATTCAAATAATTGTGTGCAGTTGCCTGTCCATGTGCGTATGGTGGCACTAATCGCAATAGGTCAGGACGTGTTGGTGATTCAATATGCACAACCTCGGCACCGAGGTCTGCCAAGTACATGGTGGCAAAAGGACCAGGTAAAAGTGTAGAAAAATCGAGGACTTTCAATCCTTTTAATGCATAGGACATTAGAATAATTACTCTATTTATGATGGTTTTTTATGCATATTAGAAACATAAACACACAAAAACAATGTCATGTTCAGCCATTTACCTTGATCATTTCGGCAATTTAATATGTAACAAATGGCAAATCCGATTTTGTAAATTGCCATTGATTTATTATTTGTTGTCAATTAGGTCAAGCATTAGTGAACATCAAAGAGACTGAAGGATTAAACATGAGTCGCGATACGATCAGTATCCATTTCGTTAACGCTGCACTCTACGGCGTGAAGCGTCTCGGCATGGACGTCGATACGTTATTGTCTCATGTTGGTATTGAAGCTGAACTTCTGCATCAGCCTAAGGCCCGTATCTCGCCAGAACAATATACCCGTTTTATTAAAATGCTGTGGATGGTGACACAGGACGAGCATGTCGGCTTTGACAAACAGCCTCGCCGTCTGGGCACATTTGCAATCATGTGTCAGCTGATCATCCATGCTAAAACTTTAGGTGATGCGCTGGAACTTTCTTCCCAGTTCTACAAGCTGTTTGGCGATGACTGGGCGGTGACACTGGAACGTGACAAGCATGAAGCACGTTTAGTCCCTCAAATTCCGAAAGAGATGGACCCGGATCATTTCATCACTGAAAGCATGCTAATGATCTGGCATGGTCTGGCTTCGTGGTTGATTGAACGCCGCCTTCCATTGGAACGTGTACATTTCAGCTATCCACGTCCAAATCATGCGGATGAGTATGACGCATTATTTTTTGCACCCGTGATGCAGTTTGACGCGCCACGTACTGAAATTACTTTTGCAGCGGATTATCTCGATTTACCCATCCGTCAGAATGAAGAAACCTTGGAAGAGTTCCTGAAAGCTGCACCTGCTCAACTGTTGGTAAAATTCAAAAATACCAACTCTCTAACCTCCCGTATTCGTGATGTACTGAAGAGCCAGATCGGCGAAGAAATGCCGACGCTGAATGATGTCGCTTCCATGCTATATCTATCTCCACAAACTTTACGTCGTCGTCTGGCTGCTGAAGGCAAGAGTTATCAAGGCGTTAAAGATGCACTGCGTCGAGATGCTGCCATCCACCTCTTGTTAAATCCAGATTTAACCCTGGAAGATGTCGCGCAGCAAGTTGGTTTTAGTGAAACCAGCACCTTCCATCGTGCTTTCAAAAAATGGACCGGTGTAACACCAGGTTTATATCGCCAATTACATGGTTACCATTAAGCCACATTCTCTTCATATTCAATATTAGCTCTTTTGCTAATCTCAGTTCATGCCCAAGCTCCAGACTTGGGCATTTTTTCGTCTGATCTTTTTCTTGAATCATCGCCATTGACCAGATTGCTCAAATGACCTGGTCCGTTCTCGTCATTGCGCTTAGTTAAAGAATCATTACACTCAAAATGATTAGAACAAATCTTATTCATTCAAAAAAGGGAAATTGTATGAGCGAGGCCTATATCATCGATGCCATTCGCACACCACGTGGCAAGGGAAAAAAGGATGGATCCTTGTATGAAGTCAAACCGATCAGTTTACTCACTACCCTGCTCAATGAACTGAAAGAGCGTCATTCCTTAGATACCTCCAAGGTTGATGACATTGTCTTGGGCTGTGTCACTCCGATTGGTGACCAAGGTGCTGATATTGCCAAAACTGCAGCAATTGCAGCGGGTTGGGATAACGATGTGGCTGGTGTACAGATTAACCGTTTCTGCGCTTCTGGTCTGGAAGCAGTCAATATGGCCGCACAAAAAGTCCGTTCAGGTTGGGAGGATTTAGTGGTTGCGGGTGGAGTCGAATCCATGTCCCGCGTACCGATGGGTTCGGATGGCGGCCCTTGGGCGCTCGATCCTGAAACCAATATGGCTTGTGATTTTATTCCACAAGGCATTGGTGCCGACCTGATCGCGACCATTGATGGTTATAGCCGTGATGATGTAGATAGTTTTGCAGAACAGTCCCAGAAAAAAGCGGCAACAGCTCAGGCCAGTGGTCATTTTGATAAATCGATTGTGCCAGTTAAAGATAAAGCTGGTGTGGTGATTCTGGATAAAGATGAGTTCATTAAACCGAATACGACAATTGAAACACTCAGCAAACTCAACCCAAGCTTTGCCACCATGGGACAGATGGGCTTTGATGCAATTGCCCTGCAAAAATATCCAGAAGTCGGTACAGTCAATCATGTGCACCATGCGGGAAATTCTTCTGGCATCGTGGATGGTGCTGCCTTGGTCCTGCTTGCTTCAGAACAGGCTGTTAAAGAGCAGAACCTGAAACCGCGTGCCAAAGTCTTGTCAACGGCTCTGGTGGGCGCTGATCCAACCATTATGCTCACCGGCCCTGCCCCGGCTGCACGTAAAGCTTTGGCTAAAGCTGGTCTCAGCATTGATGATATTGACCTGTTTGAGGTCAATGAAGCCTTCGCCGCAGTCGTTATGCGCTTTATTAAAGAACTCAACGTTGATCCAGCCAAAGTCAATGTTAACGGTGGCGCCATTGCCATGGGACATCCACTGGGTGCAACCGGTGCCATGATTCTCGGTACTTTGTTAGATGAGCTGGAACGCCAGGGTAAAAAACGTGGATTAGCAACTTTATGCGTCGGTGGCGGCATGGGTATTGCCACTATTATTGAACTGGTTTAAGGAGAGAACCATGAGCGCCATTCAATTTGAAAAAACAGCGGACAATATTGTTGTTCTGACTTTTGACTCTCCAAACCAGTCTGCTAACACCATGAATGCCGACTTTCGCACTGCACTTAGCGAAGTTGTCGATAGGCTTAAAGTAGATGATGAAATTTCCGGAATTATTTTCCGTTCAGCCAAAAAGACTTTTTTCGCTGGCGGTGATCTGGATGAACTGATTCAAGCTACACCAGAACATGCCACTGAATTCTTCAACATGATTGAAGAGATGAAAGTACAGCTGCGCTATATCGAAACCCGTGGTATTCCGGTGGTTGCAGCCTTGAACGGCACCGCTCTTGGCGGTGGCTGGGAAATTGCCCTGTGTGCCCACCACCGGATTGCCTTGAATGATCCAAAAAGCAAATTTGGTTTACCTGAAGTGACTTTAGGTCTGCTACCCGGTGGTGGCGGCATAGTCCGCACTGTTCGTTTGCTGGGTTTGCAAACCGCTCTTCCTTTATTGATGGAAGGTAAGCAGCTCGGTGTAGAAAAAGCTAAAGCATTGGGCTTGATTCATGACACGGCTGATAGCCCTGATGAGCTGCTGGAAAAAGCAGTTGTATGCATTAAAGCCCATCCTAAATCCGTACAACCTTTTGATGAAAAAGGCTACAAGATTCCAGGCGGCTCACCATCCACGCCAGCAGTGGCACAAATGCTGGCAATTGCTCCTGCGATGCTACGTGATAAAACCAAAGCTTGTTATCCAGCACCTGAAGCGATTATGTCTGCAGCAGTTGAAGGTGCGCAGGTCGATGTCGATACAGCCCTCCGTATTGAATCCCGTTATTTCACCTATCTGGCGACCGGTCAGATATCGAAAAACATGATCGGCACCTTCTGGCATGGCATGAACAGTATTAAATCCGGGGTTCATCGCCCAAAAGATTGTGCCAAATGGCAAGCCAAGAAAGTTGGGATTTTGGGTGCAGGGATGATGGGCGCTGGAATTGCTTATGTCACCGCCAGCAGAGGTATTCAGGTCGTTCTAAAAGATATCTCGATCGAAGCTGCTGAAAAAGGCAAAGCCTATAGCCAGAAACTGCTGGACAAGAAAGTCAGTCAAGGTCGACTTACAGCTGGACAGCGCGAACAGATTTTAAATCTGATTCATCCCACTGCAAACACAGAAGATTTGACGGGCTGTGACCTGATCATCGAAGCGGTCTTTGAAAATCAGGAACTGAAAGCTCAGGTGATTCAGGAAGCAGAACAATATCTGGCTGCCGACGGCGTAATGGCATCAAATACTTCGACCTTACCAATTAGCAATCTGGCACAGGCAAGTAAGGATCAAGATAAATTTATCGGTCTGCATTTCTTTAGTCCGGTGGATAAAATGCAGCTGGTAGAAATCATCAGGGGGCAAAATACCTTAGACGAAACCCTCGCCAAAGCTTTTGATTTCGTGCAGCAGATCGGCAAGTTGCCAATCGTCGTGAATGACAGTCGTGGTTTCTTTACTAGCCGTGTCTTTGGTACTTTTGTACAAGAAGGTTTGCGTCTGCTGTCAGAAGGTGTGCATCCAGCACGTATTGAAATGGCTGCTTTAAAAGCTGGTATGCCCGTTGGTCCATTGGCAGTTCAGGATGAAGTGTCCTTAACCCTGACCGAGCATGTTAGCAATGAAACGCGCAAGGTACTTCAGGCAGAAGGTAAAGAACGTCAGGCCTCACCTGCCGATGCAGTCATTCAAACCATGATTCACCAGTTTAATCGCAAAGGAAAGGCAGCTGGCGCGGGCTTTTATGACTATCCTGAAGGTGGGAAAAAACAACTCTGGTCAGGCCTCAGTCACTGGAATAAAAATACCGAGATTTCTGAGCAGGAGATGATTGAACGCTTCCTGTTTGTACAGGCACTGGATACCGTACGTTGCCTGGAAGAAGGCGTGTTGCAGTCAACTGCAGAAGGAAATATTGGCTCGATCTTTGGCATTGGCTTCCCTGCCTGGACCGGTGGTGCAGTGCAGTATTTAAATCAGTATGGACTGGCGAAGGCCTTGGCACGTGCCAATGTACTGGAAAAAAAATATGGTGAACGCTTTAAAGCACCGGCACTGTTAAAAAATAAGGTTTCTGCTGCTGAAACTTTCTAATCTAATTCGCACAGAATAAAGAGGAGCGTTCAGCTCCTCTTTTTATAAGTCTACTGAAAAAATGATCATATTTTACAGTGCAAATCCAGTCTGCTTTTCAGCCAATCTATGTTATAAAGTAACATAGATTCTATATCCTCTTTGGGTTCATACCATGTCTGATCAAAATACTCCTGAAAATTCGCCTTGGGGTTGGAGAGCACTGATTATCTTCTGCATAATTGGTGGTATATTCATGTTTATCTTCTGGTTAGCTGTCAGCAATGAACCGGACTACATGCCAAGCCAGCAGAAGAAACAGGATACCCAGCAACACGCATTTAAAAATGCCCCAACCATGTCAGAAGAAGCCATTGCCAAAGCTCAGGCAGATCGTGAAGCACGTGCAGCAGCTCAACAAGGTACTGAACCGCAATCAACAGCTGCTGAAGAACAGCATATGTCAGCAGATGAACATGCCCATATGGATACCGAACATGGTGCACATGATCATTAAGATCTTACGATAAAAAAAGCGAGGTTCATGCCTCGCTTTTTTATATCTGAAAATGAATCTTTAAAGTTGTAAATACATATCGATATGTGGAATTCCACAGTCCAGATATTCATCACCCTGTAGCTGAAAACCCAAAGCCTGATAAAAGCCGATAGCATGTACTTGAGAGGAAAGTTTGACAAACTGCCGTCCTTCAGCGCATGCATAGTCAATTACTGCCTGCATTAACTGTTGACCGATCTTGAAACCACGCGCTGATTTCAGTACTGCAACACGACCGATACTACTATTTGTTAATAGTCGGGCTGTGGCAACCGGTTGATCATGCAGATAAGCCACAAAATGGGTGCACAGCTTATCTTCTGCATCCCATTCATCTTCCGGTGCAATATGCTGTTCCTGAATAAACACAGCTTCGCGAATCAGTCTGGCTTCGGCAGCCAGCTCGGCCCAAGTGCCTGCAACAATTTTTAGCTCAGCATGATTTAGCATTTACAACCAATCCCCTGTTGATCCCATTCATCCTTGAGCAATAATTCAAGGGAGTGTTTCTGAATCCCATACATCTCTTTCAAAGCCTGAATCTGGTTCAGCACGTCCTGATCCGGTTCCTGATCGTCCTTGCGCTTCACCGCCAGAATCATTTTGTTTTTGCTGGTATGCTCAAGCGCAACAAATTCGAATACTTTAGTTTCATAACCATAGGCTTTCAGCAACAAGGCACGAATAGTATCTGTCAGCATTTCTGCCTGCTGGCCCGTATGAATCCCGAATTGCAGCATTGGACTCAAAACTTTTGGCGCCTGTAACTGTGGGCGTAGTTCCTTGTGACAACATGGGGCACACATGATGATCTGCGCATTCAGACGAATGCCGGTATGAATGGCAAAATCCGTGGCCACATCACAAGCATGTAAGGCAATCATCACATCCAGATGCTCAGGCTCATAGGTGCGCACATCACCCTGGAAGAAATCGAGCTGGTTAAACTGGGATTGTTCTGCCACCTTCTGGCAAAACTCAACCATTTTCGGATTCAGTTCTACACCCGTCACCCACGGCGTCTGTCCATGCTTTTGCATATAGTCATACAAGGCACAAGTCAGATAGCCCTTACCTGAACCAAAATCTACTACCCGCAGACCTTCCTGAGAGGCTTTAATCTGCGAAAGCGCATTCGAGAAAATTTCCACAAACTTGTTAATCTGTTTCCACTTGCGCGCCATGCTCGGAATGACCTGACCTTGCTGATCAGTAATGCCGAGATGCTGCAGAAACACACTGTCCTGATCCACATAACGCTGCTTGACCCGGTCATGGCCCTGTTCAGCAGTTTTGGATTTAACAATAGGTAGAGTTTTGCTGCGGGTCAGCATGACTTTTTTCTTGTTTTTTTTCAGCTGCAATTCTTCGGCTGTAGTGATCAGATTGGCCTGCTTGCAACAGGCCAATAATTCAGTGACCTGAGACAAAGCCTCAGTTAAAGGATAATTTTTAGTGACGTCCTGGGTTTTATATCTGTACAGACAACTCAGTACTTTTTGCTCATTCAGCCAAATGACGCGCAAAGTCATTTTCTCCAGTTGTTCCAGTTCGCCCTTATACTGACTTAAAATCAGGCGATCAAATTGATCTGTTTCAATGGCTTGCTGGAAAGTATCCAGAAATTGCTGTTCTTGAACCGAGAAAGAAGCCAAAATGGACATAAAAGAAACCTGAAATGAATTGCCATTAAAGTGTAAATGTTCTTACCCTAAAAGCAAAATTGAATTACTATACATTTGTATATTTAAGAAGAATGATAACTATGTCAAATGCACCATTGCTTCAGGATTATGATGCTATCGAAGAGCGCATCAACTACATCAGTCACGGTATAGGTGCTGCCTTGTCAGTAATTGCCGGTATTTTACTGGTGATTAAAGGCTCTTATCTCAGTACGGGTCAATGGATTGGCTTATGGGTCTATGCACTGAGCATGATTGTACTTTTTTCTGCATCCATGCTGTATCACATGGCCACAACTGCAGACCGACGTTATTTCTATAAAAAAATTGACCATACTGCGATCTATTATCTGATTGCCGGTACTTATACTCCCTTTCTGGCAATTGCCATTCCAACGGCCAAAGCCCAGTATTTGTTGATTGCTTTATGGATCATTGCTGTCTTTGGAACACTATTCAAGTTCATTTTCATTCATCGTTTTCAGAAACTTTCCCTGTTTGCTTATCTCGCAATGGGCTGGCTTGCACTGTTAGTTATTGATGATATGCAGAAATATTTATCAGTACAATCTTTAACCTTTCTCATCATTGGGGGACTTGCTTATACGATGGGTGCATTGTTTTATGCATTAAAAAGAGTAAGATATACGCACGCTATCTGGCACATTTTTGTATTGATAGGCGCAGGATCACATTTTCTGTCTATCTATCTTTACGTGATTTAATCCTCTCATTCTTCATTTCAGTGACCCTGAGCAAGTTGAATTGAGAAGATTGCAGTTGTTTTTTTAAGAAATTACGCCTTTTTTAAAAAGATTACGCTTTTAAAACTAAGTTGTTTTATTTTTAGTAAGTGTAAGGTCATTCATGGCGTCGACAAATTCTGCTGCTCAGCCAGCACAAAACTCAAAATTCCGCGTTTTAACAGCGAGTTTAGTAGGCACTACAATCGAGTTCTTCGATTTCTATATTTATGCTACTGCCGCTGTCATTATTTTCCCTTATTTGTTCTTCCCGGCAAGTACAGACCCAATGACCGCAACGATCCAGTCACTTGCGACTTTCGCAATTGCCTTTATTGCGCGTCCGATCGGTGCGGCATTGTTTGGTCACCTCGGCGACAGAATTGGTCGTAAAGCCACTCTGGTTGCTGCCTTGCTGACCATGGGACTGTCTACTGTAGCGATTGGCCTACTGCCAACTTATGGTCAAATTGGTATTGTAGCGCCTTTGCTCTTGGCATTATGCCGTTTAGGTCAGGGCCTTGGTCTGGGTGGTGAATGGTCAGGTGCGGTCTTACTTGCAACTGAAAATGCACCTGAAGGTAAACGTGCCTGGTATGGTATGTTCCCGCAATTGGGTGCACCAATTGGCTTTATCCTGGCAACTGGCTCATTCTTGACGCTCGGTGCATTGATGTCTGAAGCTGACTTCATGGCTTGGGGCTGGCGTATTCCATTCATTTCAAGTGCGCTTCTTGTTATTGTAGGTCTTTGGATTCGATTAAAACTGCATGAAACACCTGCATTCCTGAACGTTTTGGACAAGCAAAAAGAAGTAAACGTACCTTTTGTTCAAGTATTTAAAAAACATTCTAAAATGTTAGTACTGGGTACAATTGCAGCTATCTGTACCTTCGTTGTGTTCTACTTAACAACTGTATTTGCGCTGCAATGGGGTACTAAGCAGCTAGGCTATTCACGTGAAGAATTCCTTCAGTTGCAATTAGTTGCAACGCTATGCTTTGCTGCATTCATCCCATTATCTGCTGTATTCGCAGAAAAGTTCGGTCGTAAAGCGACTTCAATCGGTGTATGTATCGTTTCTGCGATCTTCGGTATCTTCTTTGCCGACATGCTTGAATCAGGCAGTACAGTTATCGTATTCCTGTTCCTGTGTATCGGACTTGCGATCATGGGCTTAACTTATGGTCCGATTGGTACTGTATTGTCTGAAATCTTCCCGACTTCAGTACGTTATACAGGTTCCGCTTTGACCTTCAACTTGGCAGGCATCTTCGGGGCATCTTTTGCGCCTTTAATCGCAACCAAGCTGGCAACACAATATGGTTTATCTGCCGTGGGTTATTACCTGACAGCAGCCTCTATCCTGTCACTGTTGGCATTCCTGCTGATTCGTGAAACCAAGAATGATGATGTAAACAATCAGATCTAATTCAGGTATTGGCCTATAAGAAAAGCCAGTGCGAACGCACTGGCTTTTTTATTTCCGAAATTTGGTGTGCAACAAAAAACTGCTATTTCTCCTCCTCTATTTACGGAACAATACAGAAACGGATTCATAACGAAAAGGATAAGATATGCAGGATCCAATCGAATATTTGACCGAAGACCAGCTGGTTCATATTGTGGTCTTACTGGAAGAAGACAAGAAAAGCGAAGCCATCCAATATATTGTTCAACATACGCCATTAGACCAACAGCAGGCGCTTGAAGTGATTGCCGCGATCGTGATGGAGCATGATGCTGCCTTACAGGTACAGACACAAGGCGCAAGATTTAGTGATGATGTCACCATTAATCCACAGCTGAAGACTGAAGCGCTAACCGACTCTATTGCAGTCTCCATCCCTGCAAGTGCTACACAAGATCATGCTACCCGCCCACCCATTCCAGAGTCGACCCAAGAGTTACAGGAAAAAGTCGCTGAACCGGTCACTGCAAAAAATGGACCGCATCTGATCTGGATCATTGCAGGTATTATTCTTCTGATTCTGCTAATTATCTGGATGGTTGGCTAGATACTGAAATCCGCCAAATCATTTATATCAACTCAATGATATCGATGGTGGGTGGTACACGAAAACGGAAAGGTACACCCACCAGACCTGTTCCGACAGTGACAAATACATCGGCATGTTCATGTCGATATAAGCCGCGCTTATGTCCGAGAATTGACACCCGTTTCATCACATAGTCCGTCAACCACGGTAATTCCACTTGCCCGCCATGCGTATGTCCAGAAAGCATCAATGGCCGGCTTGGCAATTTCGGCACCATGTCTACCGTATCCGGGTTATGTGACAGGATCACCCAGGGCTTATCTTGCGGCAACTCTGGCAAGAACCGCATATCCGCTTTACCCGCCCAGAGATCACCAATACCCACCAGGCGAAATTCATCAAATTCAACAATTTGCCCTTCAATATCTATAACATTATTGCTTACTAGAGCAGTATGTAATAACTCTTGAATGGGCGGTCCCGGGTACTGCTCATCATGGTTACCATTCACAGAATATACCGGTGCCTGAATTTCCTGCAGAATGGCGAGTTCTTGGGTCAGGGTATCTTCCGGTTCATAGGTCCAGTCACCTGCGACCACTACCAAATCAGGCTGCTGCTGATTTAATTTATGTACAATTTGTTTTAGCTGACGTTCATGACCAGAAAATAAACCAATATGCAAATCCGCAATTAAAGCAATACGAACAGGTTGCCGCATTTTTTTATCAGTATTAATCTGATAACGAGTAGTCTTGATCTGGATTAAATGCGGCTCAATAAAACGTGCATAACACAGTACCCCACTGAGCAGACAGATAAATACTGCCTCATGAATGGAATAATATCCATTAAAACCGCCATAAATACTAAAGAAAAATAAAGGAATCAGTAGATAAGATAGATAATAAGCGAGCAGATGGGTAAAGGCTTTAAAGGGATGAATCGTCTGGGTATGTGACTGACTGATCCACGCCTGCGATATACACCACAGCGCCAAAATCGCCATTCCGATATAGAAATATAAGATCACGGAATCGATATTCCCCATAATTTCGCCTTGTCCAGTTCTTTAGTACATTCTCTGCTCTGTATTTATCTTTTCACAGCTGGCAATTATACTCAAACCTAATTTATCACGCTTAGATTCATATGACGAATGCTCCCCGCTCCAAGGCTGACCAGCCCATGGTCACTTCCCGACGTAATACTCCATATAAATCTGCTGTTTTACTGGGTTTGAGCCTTGTTCTGGGGATCCCTGCCTGCAGCACGCTTCCTCCGCAGGTAGAACGACCTTCACATACTGCCTTTGAAACTGATACTTCACAGACTTCCCTGGCTAAAATTGTTCAACCTTTACGTGATCAATATCTAGGTTTGACTGGATATCATGTTCTCTATGATCCACTTGAAGCACTTGCAGCCCGTATGCAACTGATTCATAAGGCCGAGCAGACTTTAGATCTGCAATATTATATTTGGGACAATGACCGGATTGGCGCACTGGCCTTAAATGGCATTATTCAGGCCGCCGACCGTGGAGTAAAGGTCCGCCTCCTGATTGATGACAACAATGCCAAGAAGATGGAAGGCATTTATCTGGCATTGGATCAGCATCAAAATATCGATGTTCGCTTATATAATCCCTATCGCTTCCGCCAGCATCGTGCCATGGATATGGTACTGGATTTGAAACGTATCAATCGTCGTATGCACAACAAGAGCTTTATTGCAGATAATCAGATTGCCTTGATTGGCGGACGTAATATGAGTAATCAGTATTACAATGTAAGTGATGCCTATCAATTTTCCGATGTAGATGTGTTGCTGGTTGGTGCTGCCTCAGATGAGATTATCCATTCCTTTGATGAATACTGGAATGATGACTATGCCTATCCAGTGCGGAATATTGTTAATCCACGTCACCATAGCCTACGCTTTGAAAGCCTTAAACAGCAGCTAAAAGCACATCAGGATGACCCACGAGTACAAAACTACCTCGACTTAGCTAACAGGTCTAAGGCTTTTGATAAATGGCTTGATCATAATATCCAGCTGGATTGGGTTGAAGCAGAAGTAGTCAAAGACCCGCCTACCAAGATCAAGTCCAAGGCAAAAAAAGAAGAACACCTGAATTTCCAGTTGTTACAGCATCTGGAAAAACCTGAACAAAGTGTAGATATTGTCTCTGCTTATTTTGTACCAGAAAAAGAAGGTGCAGAACGGCTCAAAAGTCTGGCTCAAAAAGATATAAAGATTCGAGTACTCACCAATTCTTATAAAGCCAATGACGTTCCTGTTGTGCATGCTTTTTATTCTAAGTACCGTAAAGATTTACTGGAACATGATGTACAGTTGTACGAATTTCTAGCGGCGCCAGATGCAGCAAACCTGAATGCCAATACCAAGGAAATTGCTGACAAGGCTAAAGTGAGCTTGAAAGGTCTGAGTCGTTCCAGTTTACACGCAAAACTGATGGCCTTAGATGAGAAACAGGTATTTATTGGTTCTTTTAACTTTGACCCGCGTTCAGCCTATCTAAATACAGAGATTGGTGTATTACTCAATAGCCCTTCCTTAGCACAAGCTGTGCATAAAACCATGGATCAGAACTTAAGTAAATATGCTTATAAGCTGGTATTAGATGCCAATCAGAATATCAACTGGAAGATCCAGCAACCGAATGGTGAAATTAAAACTTTGACCAAAGAACCGAAAATGAAATGGCATCAAAAAGCCCTATTAAAGTTTGTGTCTTGGCTTCCGCTTGAAGGGTTCATGTAACAACATGGCCCGTCTGGAAAAATAGCTGAACCAAATAATAAAAAACCAGTCGATGCGACTGGTTTTTTATTGAATTTTTTATATTAGGATTTCGCTTTTACTTTATAGCATTCAGCAGCGGTCAGGCTAACTGTACCTCCTGCAAGTTTGGATAATCTCTTAACACTTTCATCAGAAGGATTCTGTTTACCATAAACTTGGCTAAAGCTAGCAAAGCTATTTGCCCATTTTACCGTATTCCCTTCAGAGTCTGTCAAACTGATCGTCGGTTTAGGAGTATTCGTACCGTCACCTGTTACTCTCACATTAAATAAATCAGTCAAATTCACTAATGCTCCCCCTACCACTATGGATTCGGAAGAACCATCAGTTGAGGTCTTGATGGTGGAATTCATACCAATGAGAGCACCGTTCAAATCGCCTAATTCCTCATTAGCGAAAACCATACGAATAGAAAGTGTATTGTCTGTTTTCTTTCTCACAGCTGCAGGTACAAAGGCACGTGAAACGGTTCCAATACGATATTGTTGTACTGTTTCTACCGCATCCGTATCCTCAGAATCCTCGACCAAATAGGTTGTTTGCATTGTAGATGGATTGGGCTTTGTTGCACAAAGATT